>JAVBSB010000167.1:0-4134 GCA_031547365.1 Oscillospiraceae bacterium
CATTGTTGTCGTTACCTATCTCAAGGTGTATGGCACCAAGCGTCTGGACACCCTCATTTTGCTCAACGGCGCCTTTCAGGGGCTTTCCGTGGTGGGTGATTTATTCAGCGGGGAAATTGCGCTTTCCAGCTCTACCCTCACGAACTTCATCACCAACTTTGACGACGGCTCCGGCAAGCTGACCAAAGCAATGGAACTTTTGAACAAAACCGGGCTGCTGAACTTCACCACCCCGCTCGGCGAATTCATCATAGAAAAAGCAGGTAAGCAGCTCCAAACCGAAACCCTGGTTCCGCTCGTCGGCAGTATGCCAATTTTATGGTGCTTTATTCCACAGCACCAGTACCCCGAGGTGCGCAAGTTCATCAGCGGTGATCCGAAATACGCCAAGCTTTTGGCAAAAGCGGACCGCTATCATAAGGAAATTATGCCGAACGTTGAGTCTCTGCTGAAGAACGCCATGCGGAAAGGCGTTCATGTCGCCGTCATCGCGAGTTACGGTCTCTATCCCGTGCCGGTCTCAAAAAATTCCCTTTATCAGACCGACGGCGCGCTTAACTCTGCTTACGAAGCCGGCGGCGCAACTGCCGCGCCCATCGGGAAAACGTTACCGCCCGGCACACCCGCAAAATACCGTTCGCCGGACAACATTTTTGATGCCTCAACCTGCATGCTGCCTGACCAGACCTGGTTCATTAAAAACAGCGGGCATTTCCCCGAGCCCTCCGCTTCGCTGCGGGACTGGATCATTCACTGCAAAAAGCAGCCTACTATCACCTCCAGCAAAAAATTTCCGCAATATCTTTATTGGGACGGCAGCAAGCAGACGCTCACCCCGCTGAAGAAATAAGCATAAAATACACAGACCGCCGGAGAAACCTTCGGCGGTCGTTTTTGTATTTAAAGGACCTATCGTCTGTCACAGCGAAGCAACACAAGTTCTTTTTCTTTTAAAAAAAGAATTACCCCAAAAAGTCCTTCAACCGCTTGCTGCGGCTGGGGTGGCGCAGCTTACGCAAAGCTTTAGCCTCAATCTGGCGAATGCGTTCACGGGTGACGTTGAACTCCTTTCCCACCTCTTCCAGGGTATGGGGATGCCCGTCTTCCAAGCCAAAACGCATGGCAAGCACCTTTTCTTCGCGGGTTGTAAGGGTCTTGAGCACCTCGCCCAATTGTTCCTTCAGCAGCAGCATGCTGGCCTTGTCGGCAGGCGCGGGGGCGTCCTCATCAGGAATAAAATCGCCCAGCAAGCTGTCTTCTTCCTCGCCGATGGGCGTTTCCAAGCTCACGGGCTCCTGCGCCACGCGCATAATTTCGCGCACACGTGTGACCTCCATTTCGAGCCGCTCAGCAATTTCTTCCACAGTCGGGTCGCGTCCGTTTTCGTGCAGCAGCTGCGTATTCGCCTTTTTGACCTTGTTAATGGTTTCGACCATGTGTACAGGAATACGGATGGTGCGCGCCTGGTCGGCAATCGCGCGCGTGATGGCTTGGCGAATCCACCAGGTTGCATAGGTTGAAAACTTAAAGCCCTTCGTGTAGTCAAACTTATCCACGGCCTTAATCAAGCCGAGATTACCCTCTTGAATGAGATCGAGAAACTGCATCCCGCGGCCGACATAGCGCTTCGCTATGCTGACCACCAGGCGCAGATTCGCTTCGGCCAGGCGCTTTTTCGCATAGGAGTCATCGTCCGATATACGGATCGCCAGCTCAATTTCTTCTTCGGGGGTCAGCAACGGAACGCGGCCGATCTCCTTCAAATAGACCTTCACCGGGTCATCAAGCAGTTGATTCTTGTCGTCAACCGCAAGCCCGACATCGGCTTCTTTGGGCGGCTCAAGATCAAATTCCAGCGTCATATCGTTGAAGTCGTCTACGATTTCGATGCCCTGCTTTTCCAGCGTCTCGTAGAGCTTGTCCAGCTCCTCCAGATCAACGCCCGCATCCAAAAAGATTGCGTCAATCTCCTGCGCCGTAACCTTGCCTGTGGCGACGCCCTTGTCTATCAAGGCTTTCACGCTGCCGCCCGTCTTCTTCTCTTCCATGTCTTAACCTCCATGCTCCTGTTTAAATTGATCGAATAAACTGCGAAAATCGTCGCGCTCCATCGTGTTGATATCGTAACCTTTCGGTTTTTCGTTTAAAAGCTTTTGCGCACAGCCCTCGCATTCCCGTAAGGGGTCTTTAATATTTTCTGCCAGCATACGCATGCGCATCGCTTCGTTAAGCTGCGTTTCGCTCAGCCTGCCGGTCAGCAGCTCGGGCGTTATGCCCTGACCGTCCTCCAGCCGCACAAAGAGTATCTCAGCCAGCAGCTGATTGAACGGCGTAATAAAATCCTCCGGGCTTAGTGTTTCCCGCAGCTTACGATAAAAATCGGGGTGGTTCAGCAATAAGCCAAGCAGACGCTCTTCTGCTGCCGCCGCCGCGATGTGCTGCCCGCGTTCGGGGTCAATTTTGATTGCCTGCGCGCTTTGCACCTTCATTAGCTCCCGCTGTTCTTCCTTTTTTTGCCTGTATCCTTCGCGCTTACGCGTACGTTCCGTCTGCGTTAAAATTGCCTCTTTGCTGACTTCAAGCTCCTGCGAAAGCCGTGAGGCGTAGATATCCTGCTCAATGCTGTTGCAGCGCGCAAGCACCTTCGCCGCCTCTCGCAAATATTCCGCCTTTCCGGCAGGAGTTGTTACGTCCAATTCTCCGCGTGCGGACAGCAGCTGAAACTCAATCGAGTTCGATGCGCCCTCGAGCAGCTGCCGATATTTTTCCGCGCCGTAGACTGCCAAAATTTCGTCCGGATCCTTGCCGCCCTGCAGCTTAATGACCCGCAGCTTGAGGCTCGTCTGGCTCAACACGCTTAGCGCCCGCTGCGTGGCGCGCTGCCCGGCTTCGTCGGCGTCGTAGCTTAGCACCACTTCGTTGGAATACCGCGCGAGCAGCTGCGCCTGTTCCTTCGTGAGCGCCGTGCCAAGGCAAGCCACCGCCTGGGTAAAGCCGTGCTGATGCAGGGCGATGACGTCCATGTAACCCTCGACCAGAATCAAACGCCCGTTTGCAGTATTTTTCGCAAAGTTCAGCGCATAGATGTCGCGACCCTTTTTATAAGCCAGGGTGTCGGACGTATTGATATATTTCGGTTTGGTGTCGTCAAGCACGCGCCCACCGAAGGCAATCACGTTCCCGCGCAAGTCCAGTATCGGCACCATTACCCGCCCACGGAACCTGTCATAATGCGATATGCGCCCGCCTTTTTCGCTGCGCGAAATTAAATTCGCATCCACCAGCTCGTCCGGCGTATAGCCCCTTTCCCGCAAATGATCTGTCAGCGCGTTCCAGCTTTGGGGCGCATAGCCCAAACCGAATTCCTTTACAACTTGCGGGCTGAGCTTTCGCTTGCCCAGCCAATACTCCAGACCGGGTTGTCCCGCAGGTTCTTTCAGGCAGTGGTGAAAAAACCGGGCTGCCTCGCGGTTGGCGGACAAAATCCGCATACGCTTTTTTGTCAGGCTGTCATCATAATTGTCCTCGGGCAATTGCATCCCCACCCGCTGGCAGAGCGATTTAACCGCCTCGACATAATCCAGCCGCTCCATGCGCATCAGGAATGATACGCCGTCGCCGCCCGCGCCGCAGCCGAAGCAATAGAAGGAGCCGGAGTCGGGGTAAACCGCAAAGGAGGGCGTTTTTTCGTTGTGGAAGGGGCATAGTCCCATTAAAAGCCGACCGCTGCGCCGCAGGTTCACATACGGCGTGATCAGCTGTTCAATATCCGCGCGCGCGCGCAGCTCCTGCAAAAAGCTGTCCGGTATGGCGATTGGAATCCCTCCCTTCGTGGATAATACACGATCATATCAAAACCTCTCAGCTATTTGACCAGTCTGTTCATAGTAGCAATCATTCTTCCATTGTAGCGGATTTTGTTCTATGTAATCATGTATTCTCAGATAATCTGCTTCGTCCCTAATAATATGTTCATAATAGTTTCGCTGCCATATACGTTTATTAAATGGCTGATAGATGCCTAATTTTACGCCATTGATGTATTCCACTGTTGTTTTTGATTTGTTTGCTTGAATAAAATCGGATTGCGTTTGCTTAGGGGAAGACATTGTGTCTGCCCGAGACCTTGTGTCT
>JAVBSB010000036.1:0-5705 GCA_031547365.1 Oscillospiraceae bacterium
AGATATGACCATTGAGCACTTGCTGACCATGACCTCCGGCTTGCCGGGGGACGCCGAAGGGGGGCATGTTGAATGGTGGAAGGCGCCGGACAGCGGGAAGGCTGCGTTTGAAACCCCGCAAGCCCGTAAGCCCGGTGAAACCTTTGTTTATAACAGCGGTCCGGCGATGCAGACACTTGGTTGTCTTGTGAGCCGCGCGGTGAAGCAAAACCTGTTTGAGTATGCGAAGGAAAAACTATTTGCGCCCCTGGGTATGACCTCCGCAAAATGGGACGCCGCAAAGGACGGCAATACATACGGCGGCTTTGGGCTTTCCTTAACCTCTCGCGACATGCTGCGGTTCGGTTATCTCTACTTAAATGGAGGCATGTGGGACGGCAAGCAGATTCTTCCGAAAAAATGGGTGCAGGACTCTGCGCCGTCAGCAGGGGAGAATTATGGATATTTGTTTTGGAATTCCTTTAATTATCCGGGTTATGAAAAATGCTATGAGGCGAACGGCTCGTTCGGCAAGTTTATCTGCATTATGCCCGAGCTGGACACCGTGCTGGTGCGTACGAGCCGTCCGGAGCTGCTGACACGCACCGCGAATCAGCTTGCATATAAAAGCAAAGCGTTTAATTCTCTGCTGGACCTGGTGCTGGAACAGGTTTCCCTGCAAGGGATTCCGATGGACTATATTCGGGAAACAATGAAATGACAATACAAAGGCTCGCTACAAATTGACGGTATGTGCGCCGCAACAGGAGGGTTTTCGTGTTCAAAAAAACAATTGCATTTTTCTTAAGTCTTATTTGCCTATTTGCGCTGGCAGCTCCGGCTGCGCAGGCAACGCAGTGGCCAACGAAGGACTTTACTACAGCGCCGGTACCGGATTTTATCTGTCCGCCGGAGCTGGAGCTGTTGTTCGTCGGCAAAGGAATCACCGAGGGTAATGTGCTGACCGACAGCATGTTAATTCTGCATAAAGGCAATCTGGTCTATGAGCGTTATGCGGGCGGCTGGGACAAAGACAAGCCGCACGCGATGTATTCCGTGACGAAATCGGTGGTTTCGGCGCTGGTGGGCGTTGCCATACAAGAGGGGAAAATTAAAAGCGTGCAGGACAAGGTGATTGATTATTATCCCGACGCGGTGATTGCCCCCGGGGAGGAAAGCAAAAAAGACATGACCATTGAGCATCTGCTCACCATGACCTCGGGTCTGCCGGGCGACAGCGATAAAACCGACGTGAGCTGGTGGGATGCGAAAGACAGCGGCAAAGCGGCGTTTGAAACCCCGCAAAAGGCGCAGCCCGGCAAACGCTTTTCCTATAGCAGTGGTCCCTCAATGCAGACCCTTGCCTGTCTTATCAGCCGCGCGGTTGGGAAAAACCTGTTTGACTACGCGAAAGAAAAGCTGTTCGGGCCTTTGGGCATGACTTCCGTCACGTGGGACGCCGCGGCGGACGGCAACACCTACGGCGGCTTCGGTCTATCGATGACCTCGCGCGATATGCTGCGCTTTGGATATTTGTACTTAAACGAAGGCAACCGGGACGGCCAACAAATCCTTCTGGAAGGCTGGGTGACCGCTACGGCGCCGCCCTCGCTTGGGGGAAAGAATTATGGATATCTTTTCTGGGATGTATCCTACCCCTGCGGGCTGCCGCGCGCTTATCAGTGCAAGGGCACCTTCGGGCAGTTCATTTTGGTGGTACCCGAGTGGGACGCTGTGATCGTACGCACGGGCAGCGCCGGACCGATTACGCGGAGCGCGAACGAGCTGGCATATAAAAACAGCCTGTTTGATGCTATATTTGTCAAGTTGATACGGCTTTTGATGCCACTAGAAGGGCTTCCGTTGGCGTATTTTAGGGCGGCAGTGTAAGTTGTAAAAAAATTGAAAGGTGCGAGTCAGCATGAAAAAGCTGAGGTCCTTTGGACTAATACTCTTTATCGCTTTTATTGTAGGATTAGCGATATACAATATTATTACGAACCAAAAATCGTTTTTTACATTTCCAATCAAGGACTTGATAACGGTTCTGATGGCGATTATTGTGTCCTATTATCTGTCCCATAAAAAGAACGATAAACGGAAGCTGAAAGAGGAAGCCGACGATGTTGTTGAAAAAATTCAAAAAATAACCATCATTTTAAGGGATTGCGATATTATGGATGCAGAAATGCAACCCAAAATCCTGGTGCTGATCAAAAACATAAAGAGCAAGTTCATGATTTTAGATGCAGTCGCCGATAAAGTGGGCATTGCAGAGGAAATCGCATATTGCCTGGACAAACTGGAAAAATATGAAAAGCTGCTTGCGAGCGAGCCGACCAACAGGCAAGGGTTGCTGGCGCTTCAGGCAAAAGCTTATGACTATTTATCTGACATCGACAACCATTTAGATGAAGTGCAAATCAAGTTATATCAATAAAAAGGGAGGCTTGTTATGTGGATGAAAATTTGGGCGGGCATTCTGAGCTTTTTCAGCTTTTTTATGTTCTGGAACCCGAACGGACAGCCGAACAATATTCCCGAAACACGCAGTTATGTCGGCGAAGCGCCTGATAAGTACGGTATTTGGCCGACCAATGAATTTACAGTCGGCAAGGCTCCGTTGCTCTGGGGTGACGGGCTGCGGTTGATCTTCTCTGTTAAAGGCAACCGCACCAGCGAAGCCACGCACAACGACGGTCTTTTGGTGCTGCACAAGGGAAAACTGGTATATGAATACTATGGCGAAGGCTACGACAAAGACACGCCACATTATATGGCTTCCGTGACAAAATCGGTGGTCTCCGCGCTGGTGGGTGTTGCGATCCAGGAAGGCAAAATCAAGAGCGTACAGGATAAGGTGATTGATTATTTCCCCGATGCCGTCATTGCGAAAGGACAGGAGAGCAAGCGGGACATGACCGTCGAGCACCTGCTGACAATGACTTCTGGAATGCCGGACGACAGCGGCGTCAACTGGTGGGATGCGCAGGACAGCGGCAAGGCCGCGTTTGAAGTCCCGCAGACAAGCCCTCCCGGCACAGAATGGGAATACAGCGGACCCTGTGTACATACGCTGGCTTGTCTTGTCAGCCGCGCGGTGGGGATGAATCTGTTTGACTACGCGAAGTTGAAGCTGTTCAAGCCGCTGGGCATGACCTCGGTGTCATGGGAAACCGCAGACGACGGCAGCAGCTTGGGCGGATTCGGCATTTCGATGACCCCGCGCGACATGGCGCGCTTCGGGTATCTTTACTTAAACAATGGCCGCTGGGAGAACAAGCAAATTATTCCGGCGGACTACGTTGCGAAAACCCCGCCGAGGGCGCAGAACCTTAAGGCATATGGCTATTTGTTCTGGAACTTTCCCCTTTCGCCGTTTGAGGGTTCCTACGAGGCCAACGGGGCGGGCGGGCAATATATAGAGATTTTGCCGAAATGGGATACCGTGATTGTGCGCACAGGCGACAGAGGATGGATTGATCAATTTCATATCAGTTACAGATAGGGTTAACAGGAGGAAGCCACATGCAAACCACACGCTTAACCGTTGCGCAGGCGCTCACGCGCTTTTTGGATGCGCAGTATGTCCGTTTTGACGGCGAGGAAACCAAATTCGTAGAGGGCGTTGCGACCGTCTTTGGTCATGGCATTGTGCTGGGGCTGGGGCAGGCGCTGGACGCGAACCCGGGTGGTCTGACCTACTATCAGGGCAAAAATGAGCAGGGCATGGCACACATGGCGGCGGGCTTCGCCAAGCAGCACAACCGCCGCAAAATCATCGCGGTGGCAAGCTCCATCGGTCCCGGCGCGGCGAACATGGTGACGTCTGCGGCATGCGCCAGCGTGAACAACATCCCGCTGCTGCTACTGCCGGGCGACACCTTTTCTACCCGCCAGCCCGACCCCGTGCTGCAGCAGCTGGAGCAGGAATATGACGATAGCATCACCACCAACGACGCGTTCCGCCCTGTGTGTAAATACTGGGCGCGGGTGAACCGCCCGGAGCAGCTCATGAGCGCGATGATCCATGCCATGCGCGTGCTGACCGACCCGGCGATCACCGGCGCGGTGTGTGTAGCCTTGCCGCAGGACGTGCAGGGCGAAGCCTACGACTGGCCGGAGAGCTTTCTGGCAAAACGTGTGCACAAAATCAGCCGCGCGCTTGCGCCGATGGACGAGATGGAGGACGCAGTGGCGCTGGTAAAAGCCGCAAAGCGTCCGTTGATCATCTGCGGCGGCGGCGCGCGTTACAGCGAAGCGGGCGAAACCCTGACTGCATTCTGTGAGAAATTCAATATTCCTTTTGCGGAAACCCAGGCAGGCAAGTCCACTGCGCCCGCGAGCAACGCCTATAATTTAGGCGGCATCGGCGTGACAGGTAACAGCGCCGCGAACACCCTTGCCAAGCAGGCAGATTTAATTATCTCCGTAGGCAGCAGGCTGTCCGACTTTACCACATCAAGCAAGTGGCTGTTCAGCGAGAACTGCAAATTCCTCAACATCAACGTCAACCGCTTTCATGCGCAGAAGCTCGATGCGAGCTATCTGTTGGGCGACGCGAAGTTTACGCTGGAAGCGCTTTTCGGCTGGCTGGCGGACGAAGGCTATCAAAGCGCGTGGAGCAGCGATGCGATTGCGCAGGCGAAGACCGACTGGGCGCAGGAAATGCAGACCCTTGCGGACTATAAATATGACGATAATTTCCGCACGCTGGTTGCGGCGCAAAACCCCGGCAGCGTGGAGGATTTTATCCGCGACTTAGGCGGCACGCTCACGCAGACGGAGGCGATCTGCGCGATACGTGAACACATCGCCCCAGATGCTATTATAGTGGGTGCCAGCGGCTCCCTGCCGGGCGACCTGCAGCGTATGTGGGCGACCGACGCGAAGGACAGCTACCATATGGAGTACGGCTATAGCTGCATGGGCTACGAAGTCGCGGCGACGCTCGGCTGCAAGCTGGCCGACCCCGAAAAGGAATGCTACACCATGCTGGGCGACGGCAGCTTCCTTATGCTGCACAGCGAGCTGGTCACCGCCATTCAGGAGGGTAAAAAGATCAATCTGCTGCTGTTCGACAACGCGGGCTTCGGCTGCATCAACAACCTGGAAATGAGCAACGGCGTAGGTAACCTCGGCACGGAATTCCGCTACCGCGACACGACAGGACTCAATGGCGCGATGCTGAACATCGACTATGCGGGCATGGGCGAGGCCATGGGCGCTGTAGGTTACCGCGTGAAAACAAAGGCGGAATTGATCGCCGCGCTGGAGGACAGCAAGGCACAAACTTGCTGTACGCTGATCGACATGAAGGTGCTGCCCAAGACCATGACGGACGGCTACGGCAGCTGGTGGAACTGCGGCGTTTCGGCGGCCAATGTCAGCGAAAAAGGTGAGCAGGCCTATGCGGACGTGCTGGCGGGACGTGCGAAGGCGAGGCAGTATTAAGCATTTATTGTAGGGCGCGACGCCCCCGGCGCGCCGGAAGCTTATCAATGGATAGCCAATCATTTTTTACATAAGGAGAAATTCACATGGCACTGAAAAACGTATCTCTCGGCATTGCCCCCATCGCCTGGACCAACGATGATATGCCCGATCTCGGCGGCGAAAACACCTTTGAACAATGCGTGAGCGAGATGGCGCTGGCAGGGTTCACGGGCAGCGAAATCGGCAACAAATATCCCCAGGATCCCGCGCTGCTCAAGCGCCATCTGGAC
>JAVBSB010000139.1:0-6362 GCA_031547365.1 Oscillospiraceae bacterium
TATGCTATTCCTCGAAGATGTAGTTATGTCCGCGCGGAAGCCCCAGCTGCACAAGCACCTGCTCCTCTTTTTCGCGCATACGCACGCTTTCGAGCCCGCCTGCCTCGTGGTCAAAGCCCAGCAGGTGGAGCATGGAATGTACTGTAAGGAACGCAAGCTCGCGCTGGAGGGTGTGTCCATAAAGACGCGCCTGCTGTAAGGCGCGGGGCAGGGCGATTACGATATCGCCGAGCATTTTTGCGCCGGTTTCCGGATTGGTGTCATATTCATTGTTTTCACCCAGCGGAAAGCTGAGCACGTCTGTCACGTCGTCTACATTTCTGTGCTGCCGATTGAGCCTTTGAATTTCTTCATCGCTTACAAAGCGCACGCCGACCTCTGCGGAATCGTCAAAATTTTCCTGCACTAAAACAGCTGTGCAGGCGCGGCGCAGCAGCATGCGGATTCCCGTCGGGACTTTAATGTCTTGCTGGTCGTCGATGATGATCACTTTAATTTTGTTTGCCATGGGTTCTCCTGACCTCCTCTTTCTCATAGGCTTTGATGATGGCCTGAACCAGCCTGTGCCGCACAACATCCTTTTCGCTGAATTTAATAATTGCGATGTCCTCCACCCCGCGCAGCACCTTGACCGCATTGACAAGCCCCGACGGCTTGCCATCCGGCAGGTCGATCTGGGTGATATCCCCTGTGACGATGACCTTTGAGTTGTTCCCCAAGCGGGTCAGGAACATCTTCATCTGCTCGATGGATGTGTTTTGTGCCTCGTCGAGAATGATAAAGCTGTCGTCAAGTGTACGCCCGCGCATGTAGGCAAGCGGCGCTACTTCGATTGCGCCGCGCTCCTGTTGCCTTGCAAACGATTCGGCACCGAGCATTTCAAACAGTGCGTCATAAAGCGGGCGCAGGTAGGGGTCTACCTTTTGCTGCAAATCGCCGGGCAAAAAGCCCAGCTTTTCCCCTGCTTCCACAGCAGGGCGGGTGAGAATGATGCGGCTGACCTCCTTCGCGCGCAGGGCTGTAACTGCCATTGCCACCGCAAGATAGGTCTTCCCTGTGCCGGCAGGACCGACGCCCAGGGTGACGGTGTTGCTTTTAATGGCTTCGACATACTTTTTTTGCCCCAGCGTCTTTGGCTTAACGGGCTTGCCGCGCGCGGTGAGGCACACGCTGCCTTCCGTTAATTCAACAAGCTTCAGGTCGATGTCTTCGTCGTCATTCACCATGCCGATAACATAGCGAACGCTTTGGTCGCTTAGCTGCTCTCCTTTGTTAATCAGCGTAAGCAGCCCCTGTATCGCCCGCACAGCCTTTTCTACCGCCTCCGGTTCTCCGACGACTTTCATTTCTGTGCCGCGGCAAAGGATGCTGACGGTAAATTCCGCCTCAATCAGCTTAATGTTTTCATCAAAATTGCCAAACAAGCTGACCGCCTGCTCCATGCGATCGATTGCTATATTGTGCTCCGTTGTGTCTCCTCCTAAAATACGCAAAATATTCCTATAACTCAAAGTAACTTTTATGAAATTATACTATTTTTTTTTGGCACTGTCAAGGCTGTTATTACTTTTTATATAAATATTTTATGTGCAAAACACCCAATACGCTTTCGCGCAATAGCACTGTAATATATGTCTATATTGCACAAAATATGACAGTTTTTTTATGGTAAAATTTGTGTCTAAAAGACTTTCAATTTGTCAGATATTATGATATAATGTTGACGTCTGAAAGAATATAGGAATTTACAACAACAAAAAGGTAAAGAGAGAGGAATACGCATATGAGAACCACTGGAATCATTCGTGGAATCGACGAGGTTGGGCGCATCGTTATACCCAAAGAGTACCGCCGCATGCTGAAGGTCAACGACAAAGAAGACTCCTTGGAGATTTCCATGGAGGGTGACAGGATTGTATTGCGTAAGCATATGCCTGCCTGCACCTTCTGCGGAAGCGCAGACGGAATGATTGAATACTCGGGCTACAAAATCTGTCGCAATTGTGTCGACAATCTGGAACAAATCGTTGGGCAGCAGGTTGAAGGAGAATAAGTCTTTTTATAAATAACGCAGCACAAGCGCCGGAGGAATGAAACCTCTGGCGTTTTATGTATTTCTGTTGCAAGATCAAAAAGTTTATGCTACAATAAAAACATTACAACAAAAAATAAAGGAGTATTGTTATGATCGCCATAGGCTGTGACCATGCCGCAATCCCGTTTAAAGAAGAATTACTTGCTTACCTAAAGGAACAGGGGCCGGACGTTATGACCCTTGGAATCAGCGAGGGGGAGACTATCGACTACCCGGATATGGCGGCGCAAGTCGCAGCCGCTGTGGCTTCGGGCGAGGCGCGATTCGGGCTGCTGCTGTGCGGCACGGGGGTGGGGATGTCGATTGCCGCGAACAAGGTGCGCGGCATACGCGCCGTGTGCTGCAGCGAGCCTTACTCCGCAAAGCTTTCGCGCGAGCACAACAACAGCAATATATTATGCATGGGCGCGCGCGTGGTCGGACCGGAGCTTGCAAAAATGGTTCTCGACGCCTGGCTTTCGGCAGAATTTTTGGGCGGAAGGCACGGCACCCGCGTAGATAAAATTATGGCGCTGGAAAGCGGAGATTTGAAATGACCTTTACAAACAAGGGAAAGAAGTGGGAGCTTCTAAAT
Organism: Oscillospiraceae bacterium; assembly: GCA_031547365.1. Classification (GTDB taxonomy): domain Bacteria; phylum Bacillota; class Clostridia; order Oscillospirales; family Acutalibacteraceae; genus WRMQ01. The sequence goes on from JAVBSB010000139.1 coordinate 2,670, forward strand.
TCGCTTTGGATCGTTTGGTCATTCATACCTCTGTTTAACTGGATCGGTTTTATGTGGATCGGCGCGCGCGCAAATCGAAAAAAATGGCTGCTGTATGGGTTTATATATTTATTGACCGGATTTGTGCAGTTGGCTGTTTGGATTGGCATTATAATAAATGATTATGAGAATGAACAAGAAACAGGTATTAGTATAACAATCGCAATATTTCTCATAATATTCGTTTTCTGGTTCGCATCTATGATTCATTCGCTTGTGGCAAGGAAAGAATATTTAATTCGCAGGGAAGCGATTGTGGATGCGCTTTCCTATCATGATTTGGTCGTTGAGCAGGATTTGCAACCGCCGAGTATGGAGGCTTCGTTTCCTCCATATGAGCCGGAGCCGTTTGATGATATGGAGCCGTTTGGTGATACACTGAGCGAGGAAGCGGAAGAAGCCGCCCAAGCGCAAGATAATGAGCCGGAAGACAAAAAAATTTCTCGGGTGGTCGATCTCTGACAGCGTTCGCCTTGCGGGTGCTTGTTTGTCGTGCCGTTATATGACATGGAATCCCATGCCTGCAAAGTAGTCCGCCGCCTCCTCCACGGCTTCCGGGTCGGCGGGGGGCATGTCTTTAAATTCATACTTCATGCCTGCGGCCTCCCACTTGGGCGCGCCCAGCTGATGGAAGGGGAGCAGCTCTACGCGCTCAATGCATTGGTAGCGCTGCAAACGCCGGGCGAGCGCCTCCAGCTGGCGGAACTTAAGCGTCCAGCCGGGTACCAGCACGTGGCGAATCCATACGCGCTTGCCCGTGTGCTCGCAGTAGTCCAGCGTGAGAAAGCTGCGTGCGTTGCCGTGACCGGTGAGTTTGCGGGCAAGGTCATCGCTCGCGGCTTTGATATCCAGCAGCAACAATTCTGCGGCGTCAATCGCGGGGGCACAAAGGGGCAGATCGGGCGCGCCGGCGGTGTCGATCGCGCAGGGGATGCCGAATTTATGCAGCCGCAGCGCGACTTTTTGCACGAATTCAGGCTGCAATAATGGTTCCCCGCCAGAAAAGGTTACGCCTTTGATGAAATTGCGGTAGCGTAAAACCTCCTGCACTGCCTGGGTATCGGTCCACTCCTCGCCGCTGCGTGGATTAATGGAATCCGGATTGTGGCAGTAAAGGCACCGCAGCGGACAGCCCTGCATAAAAAACACATAGCGAACCCCCGGCCCGTCAACGGTGCCGAAGGTCTCGGTGTGGTGAATGCGGGCTGTTGTTTCACTCATAGGCTATACTTATACTCTCCGCATATGTATGAACAGACGATGTCGCCCCTACATTCATACAAACGTATGGAATGTCCGGTGGATCACATCGAGCTGCTGCTCTTTTGTCAGGCGTACGAAGTTCACGGCATAGCCCGAAACGCGAATGGTCAATTGCGGGTAGAGCTCGGGGTGCTCCATGGCGTCGAGGAGCTTTTCGCGGTCGAGTACGTTGACGTTGACATGGTGTCCGCCCTCGGTGAAATAGCCGTCCAGCAGGCGGGTGAGGTTGGAGCTGCGCTGGTGCGCGGTTTTGCCCAGCGCCTTGGGGATGATGCTGAAGGTGTAGGAGATGCCGTCCTCGCTGTCTTCCACCGGCAGACTGGCGACGCTTGCCATGCTGGCAACGGGACCGTGGGAATCGCGGCCGGACATGGGATTTGCGCCGGGAGCGAAGGGCTCGCCACGCTTGCGGCCGTCGGGGGTTGCGCCGGTCTTTTTGCCATACACCACGTTGGAGGTGATGGTGAGGATGGACAGAGTGGCTTTCGCGCCGCGGTAGGTCTTTTGGCGGCGCAGGCAGCGCATGAATTCCCGCACGATTTCTTGGGCAATCTCATCCGAGCGGGGGTCGTGGTTGCCGAAGGCGGGATAATCGCCTTCGATTTCAAAGTCGACCGCAAGACCCTGCTCGTTGCGCACGGGGCGGACGGTTGCGTATTTTATCGCAGCAAGGCTGTCCACAACAACGCTTAACCCCGCAAGGCCGCACGCCATGGTGCGCAGGATATCTTCGTTGTGCAAAGCCATTTGAAGACTCTCGTAGCAGTATTTATCATGCATATAGTGGATGACATTCAGTGTGTTGGTATAAAGCTTGCTCAGCCAATCGCAGGTATCGGAAAAGCGGCGGCGCACCTGCTCATACTCCAGTATATCGCCTGCCATAGGCGCAAACGCGGGTCCGACCTGCTCGCCCGTGAGCTCGTCTTTGCCGCCGTTGATGGCATATAACAACGCCTTTGCAAGGTTTGCGCGCGCGCCGAAATATTGCATTTGGTGACCGATGCGCATGGGCGATACGCAGCAGGCGATCCCATAGTCGTCGCCGTATTTCAGGCGCATTTGCTCGTCGTTTTCGTATTGGATGGATGAGGTTTCAATCGAAAGCCGCGCGGCATAGGTCTTAAAATGACTGGGCAGGCGCGGACTCCACAGGATGGTCATGTTTGGCTCCGGCGCGGGACCTAAATTCGTAAGCGAATGCAAAAAGCGGTAGGTGGAGCGGGTGACCATATGCCGCCCGTCGGCACACATGCCCGCGAGGGATTCGGTTGTCCAGGTGGGGTCGCCGGAGAACAGCTCGTCATAGCCGGGGGTGCGCAGAAAACGCACCATACGCAGCTTTAGAATCAATTGGTCAAACAGCGCCTGCGTCTGCTCTTCTGTCAATATACCGTTTTCCAGGTCGCGCTGGGCATAGACATCAAGGAAGGTTGAAACGCGGCCAAGACTCATTGCCGCGCCGTTCTGGTCCTTGATGGCGGCAAGATAGCCGAAATAGAGCCATTGAATCGCCTCGCGCAGGTTGCCTGCGGGCTGCGAAATATCGTAGCCGTACGCTTGCGCCATGCGCTTAAGCGCTTCCAACGCGCGTGTCTGCTCGCTGAGCTCTTCGCGCGCGCGGATGATTTCTTCATCGATGCAGGCGCGGGTGCAGTTTTCTTTTGCGGCTTTTTTTTGCTCAATCAGATAATCCACGCCATAGAGCGCTACGCGGCGGTAGTCGCCGATGATGCGCCCGCGGCCGTAGCTGTCGGGCAGACCCGTAATGACTCCGCTCTTGCGCGCGGCAAGCATTTCGGGGGTATAGGCGTCGAACACGCCGTCATTATGGGTTTTGCGGCAATTAAAAATCTCAGCCACGCGGGGCGGCATTTCTCTGCCGTAGGCCTTAAGCGAGGTTTTTACCATGCGGATGCCGCCGAAGGGCATGATCGACCGCTTGAGCGGTGCGTCGGTCTGCAGACCGACGACTTCCTCCAGCGATTTGTCTACATAGCCGGGAGCATAGGCATCAATGGCAGAGATCGTCTCCGTGTCAATGTCAAGCACGCCGCCCGCAAGGCGCTCGGCGGAAAACAGCGATTTGATCTTTTCCCAGAGCGCCAGGGTCTGCTCTGTGGGCGGCGCAAGGAAGCCTTCGTCGCCGTCATATGTTGTATAATTACGCACGATGAAATCGCGCACATCGACGCTGTCGCGCCACGGACCTGCGCAAAAGCCATTCCAGTTCGGGTGGGTCATGGTGAGATTCCTTCTTTCATGCTCTTTCCAAACGATATTATACCCCATGCAGAACACAATGTCAAGTGGTAAAGGAGAAGAATAACACTATATTTTGTGGTTTGTTTTGAAGTGACCACTATTCTTAGTTCTGATGAATTCACAATT
>JAVBSB010000097.1:0-6274 GCA_031547365.1 Oscillospiraceae bacterium
AATGACGATTGCAAGGGCGATGATCCAGCTGAGACCTATGCTTTTGCGCAGCGCCATAATCGTGCCGCCGATGCCCATAATGGGTGCAAATACCAACATGCGGATGCCCATGAGTATTACCATCTGCACCTGCTGCACGTCGTTTGTGCTGCGCGTGATCAGCGAGGCGATGGAAAAGCGGTCGATTTCGGCTTTGCTAAAATTCTGCACCTTCGTGAATACCGCGCGGCGCAGATTGCGCGAAAAGCCAGCCGCGATGCGCGACGACAATAGGCTTACACAGACGGCCGCAAGACCTAAGCCCAGCGCAAGCAGGATCATTTTGGCGCCGACGCGGTAGATATATTGCCGCTGTATTTTTTCGGTATCAAGCCCTGCGTCCTTATAGAACAGGCTGATCATTTGCTTACCGACCTGTGAGGCGATTTGCGCGTCAACGGGCGCTTTTGCCGCCTGTTCCAGTTTGCCGGGCAGCGTGGGATCAGCCGCCATCATACCGCCCATTTGGTAAAGCTGCTCCATGTTGACATCGTCCAGATTGAACGCTGTCTTTGTCTGCTGCTGCGCAGCCCCCATTTGTTTCATGTAAGCCAGCGCCTGCTGCATAAAGAAATACGCCGCCTGATTATAAATGCCGGACGTTGCGGGCGTAATGTCGTCGGCGGTATAATGACCGTCTATTACTACATAAGCGGAACGAAACTTGTCAGCATTCGCCTGCGTCATAAAGGATGTCAGGAACTGCATTGCCTGCGGGGTCAGTTCCTCAGGCGCGTCTTCTTCGATACCGCCGCCCTGCAAACCGACGTTTACGATGTCGCTCATCAGGTTCGGCATGGTTAGTTCGCCTATAGCCTGCGCGCTGAGCAGACCGATGGCAAGGATCAGTAATAATGAAAATGGTTTCAAATATTTTAAGACTTTACTCATATGCGGCTGCTTCCTCCGTTCATTTGCGTGCCTCGGTTGATTTCTGCCAATCGCGCCATAATGCGCAGCAGTTCTTTTGCATCATTCTCGCCCAACTCCCGCAGGATGACTTCAAGTTTTTCGTGTAAACATTGCTGCATTGCCTGCTGTTTTTTCTGTCCTTCCGGCGTAATGCGAACCAAAATTTTGCGCCTGTCCTTCGGGTCAATTTCACGTGTAATGCAGCCTTTTTGCTCTAAGCTGCCAAGTGTTGCCGCAATGCGCGCGGAACTGGTTTGTGTCATGCTGCAAAGCTGGCTCGGCAAAACCACACCCTCGCTGTGTGATAAAATATGCAGCACAAACGCTTCGCCTTTTATATGCTTATGAAAGGTTTCTGTGTCGTTGCCGCGTATGTCTACCATCAGCCGCATAAATTCGTCTGCTGCCTGCCCGTAATCCATAGCGTTACCTCCCTAAAAGTGTTAATTGCTAACAGCATTAGCATTATATACCGGGAGAATAAACAATATGTAATGTGTCTATGAAACTTTCATGAATTTTGCGCTGCCCTGCAGGCAAAATGGCATTTTATTATTATAACATGGCTTTGGTTTTATGTCAATTAATTGATAATATAAACCCCTTGCTTTTCAAGGGGTAAAAAATGAATTTTGCAGTTGTATTATTCCCGCATGAACCGCCTTGCCCGCGTTAGAAGAGCCTCGCGTTCATTTTGCAGGCGGTCTTCAATGACTTCGTTGAGCAGGCGGTCGAGCATTTCGCCCAGCTGCGGACCCTGTAGCCCGAGCGGAAGCAGGTCGCTGCCGTTGATAGCCAAATCCTTGCGCGTGACGCAGGCGTTAGCTGCTGACAGAGCAAATATTTCTTCGCGCATTGAGGGATAGCGCTGCAAGCGATACAGCTTTTCGGGCGCCTGCGCCTGTACGTCTGCACGGGCAAGCTCCAGCAGTTGCAGCAAGGCTTCAAAGCCGAATTTACCGAGCAGACGCCGTAGCTTTGCAGGCGCAGGCGGCTGCTCCAGCATACGCATTTCGTGGTACCGGATGAGCCTTGTGGCTTGTTCAGTAAAGCGCCTGGAACACTTGAGCTGTGAAAAAATATCGCGCGCAATTTGTTCGCTGACATCGGCATGACCATAAAAATGCCCTGCGCCGTCACGCATAAAAAAGCACTGCGGCTTGCCGCTGTCGTGTAAAAAAGCAACCCAACGCAGCAAAGGGTCAGGCTGTATCGCCTCAACTGCGGCACAGGTGTGCTCCCAGACATCATAGCAGTGCCAGGGCGTGTGCTGGTTAAACCCGAACATAGGGCGTAGCTGCGGCAGCACGGAAAAAATCACCTCGTGGTAGCGCATGAGGATTTTGCGCACATCCTGCCCGCAAAGCAGCTTTGTGAGTTCCGCTTGAATGCGCTCCGCCGCGACATGACAAAGAGATCCGCACAGATCTAATAAGGCGGCGGAGGTGACTGGTTCAATCTCAAATTGCAACGTTGAAGCGAAACGCAGGCAGCGCAAGATGCGCAGCGCGTCTTCGGTAAAACGGCATGTGGGTTCGCCTACGCAGCGCAGCAGACGGGCATCCAGATCCGCAGTCCCGTCGAACGGGTCGATCAAGCCTTGCGCAGGGTGATACGCGATGGCATTGACCGTAAAATCACGGCGGCTAAGGTCTGCAGTAAGGTCGTCGGTAAATGAGACTTGATCCGGTCTGCGGTGATCGGAATAGCAGCCGTCAATGCGGAACGTTGTGATTTCTACAGGCTGATGGTTGATCAGGGCCGTAATGGTTCCATGCTGCAAGCCTGTTTCGATGTGCCTGATTCCATGCAGCTCCAGCGTCGATATCACTTGCTCCGGCAGTGCGCCCGTGCATATGTCCCAGTCGTCAGGCGTTTTGCCAAGTAAAAAATCTCGCACAGAACCGCCGACCGCATAGGCTGCAAACCCCGCCGCCTCCAGCAAATTGATCAGGCGCAGGGGAGCGTCGGGCAGGGTCAGATCGATTCTGCGTATAGGCATTGTTCCGCGACAGCCTCCAATTCCGCAATACTTTTAATGGACACAACGGCTTGACGCAGCCTTGCGCCTCCGCGCACCCCCTTAAGGTACCAGGCTGCATGCTTACGCGCCTCGCAGATACCAAAGCGCTCGCTTTTGTATTCGCACAGTAGCCGCACGTGCCGCAGCATTGTATCCAGCTTGTCCGCAAGCTGCGGCTCAGGTAATTCCGTTGCGTTGGTCAAATATGCTTGTATTTGTGTAAACACCCAGGGTCTGCCCATCGCGCCGCGTCCGACCATAACAGCGTCGCAGCCGGTCTGCAAAAGCATTTGCGCCGCGCTTGGTCCGTCGATGATATCGCCGTTTGCGATGACAGGGATTTTCACCGCCTGCTTCACCGCGCGGATGACCGCATAGTCCACCGGCGGGGCATACATCTGTGCGCGGGTGCGTCCGTGCACCGTGAGCCACGCCGCGCCCGCAGCCTCGCAAATTTGCGCCAGCTCGACCGCGTTAATGCTCTGCTCATCCCAGCCAATGCGCATTTTGACGCTGACAGGCACCGCTCCCGCGACAGCGCGAACCGTTTCTTCTATGATAGTCTGCGCAAGGGCAGGTGATTTCATCAGTGCCGCGCCGCTGCCATGCCCCGCGACCTTGTGCGCGGGACAACCCATGTTGAGGTCAATGAATGCGGGCTTGTGCCGCAGCGCAGCCTCTACGGCTTTCGGAAAAGTATGCGGCTCTTTTCCGAACAACTGCACGCCGCAGGGTTGCTCGCTCGGCTCAATTTGCATGAGCTGCTCACTTTTGCGGTCGTTGCAGAATATGCCCATGGCACTGACCATTTCGCTGCAGCAGCAGCTCGCGCCAGCCTCTATACAGAGTTCGCGCATAGCGCGATCAGCAACCCCCGCCATGGGAGCCAGGACCGCTTTTTGTGGGTCGAAAAATGATGTCATGTTGCGATAAACTTTCCGGTGAGCTTGTTGTCGCTCACGTTGTCCCAGAAGCCGCGCGCGATGATTTCCACTGCATATTCCTCGCCGGGGGTCAGACCCTCCAGCGGCAGGGAGACGGTTTCCGGCATAGGGATCACATAGTAATGCGACCAGAGCGCGAGCTGCCGGACAATCACGCCCTTGTGGCGAATTTTTACGCGGTAGTCATTGACGTAGTCCGTGCGAGCAACAGCCTGATCGAATGTCAGTTCGCCATTCTCATAGCGCATTGCCGCTCCCTCCGGAAAATAGGGCGGCAGGGCAGCCGTGCGCCGCTTGGCATTTGTATAGAGGTAGCTTTCCGGTTCCCATGCGCTGTCAATCTCCCAAGGGGGAAGGAAGGGCTGGTCGGTGATGATGTCATATGGCGTAACGCGTACGCGACCTTCTGCATCGGCTTCTACGATGAGCATTTGCGCCGCCTGGCTCTGCTGCGGCTCGGGCGGATGCGTGCCGTAATATTTGTCGAATTCGTCATTCTCGAAGTAAGAAAGTGTCCCGCAGCCAAAGCAGGTGAAGTGATCCTGATGGATGGAGCGCGGGTCGTTGATCGGCGCATGCGAATGCCCCGAAAAATTGATCACCTGCGGATACTGCATAAAGATGCGGTTCAGGTCGTCCTCGCCCCAGTTGATGCCGCCGTATACGGTGTCGGTGACATGCGGGTGCTGGCAGAAAAAAATCGGACGCTGCGGATGATCCGCCGCCGCGATCGCCAGTTGCTCCGCCGTCCAGTCCTGTTTTTCCTGATTGAAGCCCGTGCCATGCGAGGGCGAAACACTGATAAAATGGTAACCGTTGATCACCTCATGCACGTCCGGCGCTTGCCCGAAATAGCGTCGCAGGCGGGAATAAGCACCCACCGGTCCGCCTGAGCCAAATTCGTGGCTTGCGACGGAAAGGATTGCCTTCGTGCCTTCGCGCAGACCTTCGTTCAGCGTCTGCTTAAACGCCAAAAACTGCGTATCGGTGCCTCTGTTCGCAAAGTCGCCCACCACGCACAAGGCGTCAAAGCCCTTGTAGGTTGGGTGTTCGTCCGCGATGCGGTTAGCGATTTGCAGCGCCTTTGCCATACGCTCGCGCTCTATCGAATGTTCGTTTGTGTAGTGCACGTCGCTCAGTGCTACAAAACGAAGGATGGGAATAAAATCAGTCATAATGCGCTCCTCAAATATGTATTTCGCCTGAAAGGTACAGTATTGCCCGACCTGCGATTTTCACACGCGTTTCGCAGTATTCACAAAAGATTGTACCGCCGCGCGCGGAAAGCTGCTCTGCGGTAAGAGTACTTTTCCCCAACTGCGCGGCCCAGAACGGGATGAGCATTGATTGCAAAGAGCCTGTGACAGGATCCTCAGGGATGCCTTGTTTCGGCGCGAAAAATCGCAATACGCTGTCTGTCGTGCCCAAGGGTGACTTATATGAGATGGCAATATTTCATACGTAGTCCGTCCCCTCCAGCTCTTGCCAGAGCATGCGCTCCTGCCACTGGGCGTCATGCGCTTCTTCTTCGGCGGGCGCCATTGCCATCACCTCGCACTTGCGCCCGCGCAGCCAGACAGAGGCTTCGATGCGCAGGGTATAGCCGCAGCCGCCGGGTGTGAGCCATTCGTGCATGGGGGCTTCGGGCAGTCCGAACGCCGCGAGCAATGCCATGATAACCCCGCCGTGGGTAACGACAACGCAGTCCTTCGTGCCGCTTTTCAGCATCCCGTCGGCAAGCTTAATGAAGGTGTCATAAATGCGGTTCTGGAAAGCCTCTAAATTTTCCGCGAAGGGTGGGACCAAGCCCTGCTCGCCTGCAATCCAGCGCGCAAAAATGGGGTGGTTCTGTAATTCGTCCGGGGTTTTATTCTCAAATTCGCCAAAGAAGTATTCTTTAAAATCCGTAAGCTCAATGGGTTTTAATTCAGGGTATAAAATTTGCGCGGTTTCAACGCAGCGGCGTAATGGCGACGTAAACAGTGCCTGCGCCTGCGGGTAGAGGAGATCGTTGCGCATCTGCCGCAACTGCAAACGCCCCTCCTCAGTGAGGGGGGCAGGGGTGTGACCGATATAGCGCCCTTCGGCTTCGCCCTGGCAAAGCCCGTGGCGCAGCAGGGTAATATTGCATGTTTTCATAAGGCGTTTTGTTTCTCCCAATCTGCCTTGGTTAGTTGATAATACAGACGGTCGCCTTCTTTTTTCGCCAGAGTCAGACCGCCTTTTTGCATGACCCGCTCGGACGCTCTGTTGGAGGCGTTACAGCCTGCCTGGATGCATGTTACACCAATATGCGCGAACAAAAAAGGAATCAGTGCGCGAAAGGCTTCGGTCGCGTAGCCCTTGCCCTGGTATT
>JAVBSB010000050.1:0-11043 GCA_031547365.1 Oscillospiraceae bacterium
GGATATATGAGATTCTTTATGTGATTCATGCAAAGAGCTTGCATATTGGAAGCCTGCATACGGCTGTTACGGTCAACGGAATTATATTGCCGAGCAGCCAGATCACGGAAAGTGTCGGCTGCGGTTGTAGTTTTACTATCACAGGGCATACAGTAGCAGCGGCGGGAGCCGGTACGCATCTCCACCTGGTTTTATTTACGTCGGAACCCAACACCTTTACGCTGCATAATGGCGTGAATTTAACGCTCTTTGCAAAAAAATTGTCTGATTTGCCCTAACCGCAGGCATGAAAAAACCGCCGTAGACTTGTAACCTGCGGCGGTTGTGAATTTAATTAGTGCTTAAAACAGATTCATCCAAATCCAGCCGAACAGCAGATACTTTAAAATCCATTGCACCCAATCTGGCGCTTTTTCCCACCATTTTTGGGGTTCAGCCGAATCCCTAAGCACGACTTTATCCAAGATGGCTTTTGCCTTTATTTCAAAATCCTGCCAAAAATCCGTGTTTTGTTCAAGAGTGCCAGTATACAGAAGACCTGTCTGACTCGAATAAGCGGTAAATAAAGCAGATAATGCGTTGGTATCCGCCCTAATTATATCGATGTTTACAATTTCATTTTGTTTTTCATCAATCAGGTAGATAAGCAGTAAAAGCTGCGAAAACCCTTGCGAGAAAACTGTTTTGAAAGCTTCACATTTACTCAAAAATGTGGTATTAAAATAATCTGCAAATAGCTTATCTAAATTTGAAGTTGCCTGTTGAACTTCTACTGTTAGTGCACCATTTGCAGCGGCTTCAAAGAGTAAGTCGTAATTGTATAAATATTTTTCGATTGAGGCTATATAAATTTCCTTTGCCGCAGTTATGAATGCATCATCAATGGTTTTACCTTGATGAAGATATTCTTCTAGCTCTGATTGATTACAAATGATTACTAAAGACTCGTATGCAACTAACGGCGTAAGTATAGAGAGGGCTTTCCCCTGTTCCTTTATCGTTGGGTTATTAGCATCCACTGCTCTAGCCTGCGTTGCTCCGCACACGCCAATGCCAACCAACATGCACAATGCCAACAAAATGCTCAATACTTTCTTCATTCAGGCATACACTCCTTCTTAATTTTGTTAAAAACAACCGCCACAGCATTGTCCGTAGCGGTTGTGATATATGGGTTGATTAGTTGATGCTGATAACTACGCCGGAGCCGACCGTGTGACCGCCTTCGCGAATGGCGAAGCGGAGACCTTCTTCAATGGCGATCGGGGTGATCAGCTCAACATCCATTTCGACGTTGTCGCCGGGCATGCACATCTCCACGCCCTCGGGCAGGGTGATGACGCCGGTTACGTCGGTGGTGCGGAAGTAGAACTGCGGGCGGTAGTTGGAGAAGAACGGCTTATGACGTCCGCCCTCGTCCTTGGTCAGGACATAAACCTGTCCGCGGAACTTAGTCTTGGGGTTAATGGAGCCGGGCTTTGCAAGCACTTGTCCGCGCTCGATTTCTTTACGCTGCACACCGCGCAGCAACGCGCCTGCGTTGTCGCCCGCTTCGGCGTAATCCAGGCTCTTATGGAACATTTCCAGACCGGTGACAACGACCTTGCGTTTTTCATCGGTAAGACCAACGATTTCAACGTCGTCGCCGACTTTGATGCTGCCGCGTTCCACTCTGCCTGTAGCAACAGTGCCGCGCCCGGTGATGGTAAACACGTCTTCGACTGCCATCAGGAAGGGCTGGTCGGCCTTACGGTCGGGGGTGGCGATGTAGGTATCAACAGCTTCCATGAGCTCCCAGATGGGTGCCAGCTCGGGGGCGTCCATGTCGCTGCCCGCATAGTTGAGCGCCTGCAGGGCAGAGCCGCGGATAACGGGAATGTCGTCGCCCGGGAATTCCTGCTCGGTCAGAGCTTCGCGGATTTCCATTTCGACCAGATCCAGCAGCTCGGGGTCGTCTACCTGGTCAACCTTGTTCATGAATACCACGATATAAGGCACGCCGACCTGACGGGCCAGCAGCAAGTGCTCGCGTGTCTGCGCCATCGGACCGTCGGTGGCGGCGATAACGATGATTGCGCCGTCCATTTGCGCTGCGCCGGTAATCATGTTCTTGATATAGTCGGCGTGTCCGGGGCAGTCTACGTGCGCATAGTGGCGCGCGTCGGTTTCATACTCCACGTGGGAGGTGTTGATGGTAATGCCGCGTTCGCGCTCTTCGGGCGCCTTGTCGATGCTTGCGTAGTCAGTGAAGCTGGCCTGACCCTTCATAGCAAGGCTCTTCGTAATGGCAGCGGTCAGCGTAGTCTTGCCGTGGTCCACGTGACCGATGGTGCCGATGTTTACGTGAGGTTTGGTGCGTTCAAATTTTGCCTTTCCCATGGAATGATCCTCCTTGTAATAGTCACAAATAAATATCTTACCTATTGTATCAGGTTTTGTTTTGAAATGCAAGCGTTTACGCAAATAATTTTAGCACAATTATCTGCTTTTATTGCTGACGATGCCTTCGGCGATGCCCTTGGGCACCTGGGTATAGTGGCTGGGTTCCATCACGTATTGACCGCGGCCCTGTGTGCGCGAGCGCAGCGAGGTGGCGTAGCCGAACATGTTGGAAAGCGGCACTTGCGCATAGATCTGTACCGCGCCGTTGCGGTTTTCGGTGTCCTGAATGGCGCCGCGGCGCGAGTTGATGTCGCCGATCACGTCGCCCATATATTCATCGGGCGCGGTGACGGTCACCTTCATGATGGGTTCCATCAGCACGGGAACAGCTTTGCGCATAGCGTCTTTAAACGCCATAGAGCCCGCAATCTTAAATGCCATTTCGCTGGAGTCCACTTCGTGGTAGCTGCCGTCGAACAGAACGACTTTGACATCCACTACGTTGTAGCCTGCCAAAACGCCGGAAAGCATCGCGCCCTTGACGCCCGCTTCCACCGCCGGAATATATTCTTTCGGGACAACGCCGCCCACGATTTCGCTGACAAACTCGTAGCCCTTTTCGGGGTTGGGTTCGAGGCGCAGCTTGACGTGACCATACTGCCCGCGGCCGCCGGATTGACGCACATAGCGTGTATCCACGCTTGCGGTCTCCGTAATTGTTTCGCGGTACGCCACCTGCGGTTTACCCACGTTGGCTTCCACACGGAACTCGCGCAGCATACGGTCGACAATGATCTCCAGGTGCAGCTCGCCCATGCCGGCGATGATGGTCTGACCCGTTTCCTCGTCGGTGTAGGCCTTGAATGTCGGGTCCTCCTCTGCCAGCTTTTGCAGGGCGATGCCCATTTTTTCCTGGCTGGCCTTGGTTTTCGGCTCAATTGCCACACGGATCACCGGATCCGGAAAGTCCATGCTTTCCAAAATGACCGGCGCGTTGGCGGAACAGAGCGTGTCGCCCGTGGTGGTGTTTTTTAGGCCGATGGCGGCAGCGATATCCCCTGCGTAGACGCAGTCGATGTCCTGCCGGTGGTTGCTGTGCATCTGCAAAATGCGCCCAAGGCGCTCGTTGTGCTGCTTGCTGGCGTTGTACACGCCGGCACCGGATTCCACTTTACCACTATAGACCCTAAAAAAGCACAGCTTCCCCACAAAGGGGTCTGTGGCGATCTTAAAGGCCAGCGCGGAAAATGGTTCTTCGTCGGAGCTGCGGCGCTCCACCTCTTCGTCGGTCTTGGGATTGATCCCCTTGATCGCGGCAACGTCGGTGGGGGCGGGCATATAGTCCACAACGGCGTCGAGCAGCTTTTGCACGCCCTTGTTGCGGTAGCTTGTGCCGCAGATAACAGGCACCATCGCGTTCGCGACAGTCGCTTTACGGATGCAGGCTTTGATTTCCGCAACGGAAACATCTTCTTCGGAAAGCACTTTTTCCATCACCGCGTCGTCCTGGTCGGCAATGGACTCCAGCAGCTCGATGCGGTAGGTTTCTGCCAGGTCGCGCATATCCTCGGGGATTTCCTCTACGCGGATATCCAGACCGAGGTCGTCGTAAAACATGACGGCGTTCATATCCACAAGATCGATGATCCCGCGGAAGTCCGCCTCCGCCCCGATGGGCAGCTGAATCGGCACCGCGTTGCAGCGCAGCCGCTCGCGCAGCATACCAAGCACGTTGAAAAAATCCGCGCCCATAATGTCCATCTTATTGACGTACACCATGCGGGGCACCTGGTATTTATCCGCCTGCCGCCAGACGGTCTCGCTCTGGGGCTCTACGCCGCCCTTGGCACAAAGCACCGTTACAGAGCCGTCCAGTACGCGCAGACTGCGCTCCACCTCAACGGTGAAATCCACGTGACCGGGGGTGTCGATGATATTGATGCGATGGTCGTTCCAGAAGCAGGTGGTTGCGGCCGAGGTAATCGTGATGCCGCGCTCCTGCTCCTGCTCCATCCAGTCCATGGTCGCCGCGCCGTCATGTACCTCGCCCAGCTTGTGCGTCTTGCCCGTATAGAACAAAATGCGCTCGCTGGTGGTGGTCTTTCCGGCGTCGATGTGCGCCATGATACCGATATTTCTTGTTTTTTCCAGTGTTACTTGCCGGGGCATGAAAAATTCCTCCGGAATTTAGATTTTAGATTTTAGACATTAGACATCAGACTCTTTTGTCCAGCAATGAAGATAGACAAACACGCAGAGCAGGACAATATCGTCTAACGTCTAAAGTCTGCCGTCTAAAGTCTAATTTACCATCTGAAGTGTGCAAACGCCTTATTGGCTTCCGCCATCTTGTGCGTGTCTTCACGTTTCTTATATGCAGAGCCGGTCTGATTGCACGCGTCGATGATTTCGTTTGCCAGGCGCTCTTTCATGGTGCGTTCGCTGCGGTTGCGCGAAAACAGAGTGATCCAGCGCAGACCGAGTGTCTGGCGCCGTTCGGGGCGCACATCAATCGGCACCTGGTACGTCGCGCCGCCGACACGGCGGGCTTTGACTTCCAGCTGGGGCATCACGTTTTCCATCGCCTGTTCAAAGGCTTCCAGGGGTTCTTTGCCGGTTTTTTCGCGGATGATGTCGAAGGCATCATAGACGATGTGTTGTGCAACGCCTTTTTTGCCGTCGTACATGACGCTGTTGATGAGACGCGTAACGAGCTTTGACCCATACATAGGATCGGGCAGCACATCACGCTTTGCGATTTGGCCTCTTCTTGGCACGTCGCTTCCCTCCTTCATAATAATATGAATTCATTGGTACTAGCTCAGACGTCAGATTGCAGACTTTAGACATCCGCAATTGGACGCTTAAGCTCGGTGTCCAGCAAGAGAACCATCTATTAGCATGGCGTATAGCCAGATAATTATTCTCATTACTGGATGCTGGATTCCGGATTACTTTTTCTTGTCGCGTTTCATGCCGTACTTGCTGCGCCCCTGCTTGCGGTCCTTCATGCCCTGGCAATCCAGAGTGCCGCGGATGACGTGGTAACGCACGCCGGGCAGATCGCGCACACGACCGCCGCGGATGAGTACAACGCTGTGCTCTTGCAGGTTGTGTCCAACGCCGGGGATATAAGTCGTAACTTCTAACCCGTTGCTCAGACGTACCCTTGCAATCTTCCGCAAAGCTGAATTCGGCTTTCTTGGTGTGGTGGTCTTAACGGACGTACACACGCCGCGTTTTTGCGGGGAATCCTGATCGGTCTGCACATTTTTGTGCGAGTTAAGCCCCTTGCGCAGAGCAGGAGACTTCGACTTTTTCACCAACGTTTCGCGCCCGCTGCGCACCAGCTGATTAAAGGTAGGCATAGCTCTCTCCTTCCATAATAAATTTAGTCGCAAAAGCAACCAAAAAATTATAACATGTATTTCAATAGCTGTCAAGAGTTTTTACCTGCCTGCGGCGTTTTTTCTTTTTTAGGTCTTTATTTTCGATGTTTGTGCGCAGGTTTTGTAGGGCGCAACGACCTCGGCGCGCCGTATATAACCTTCAATTGTGTAAATATAAAAAACAGAGGCGCATTTTTGCGCCTCTGCTGTTCTTATTGGATTGCCTTATTCCCCGCTGATGGCGTCGATGTACTGCCGCGCGAAGGGGCTTGCGGTGTTCATTACAGTCACGTCGCCGTAGCACTTCATGCCGGTCCCGCTTGGCAGCAGCTTGCCGATGATGACGTTTTCCTTTAAACCGATGAGCGGATCGCTCTTGCCCTTAATGGCGGCGTCGGTCAGCACGCGGGTGGTTTCCTGGAAGCTAGCGGCGGAAAGGAAGCTTTCGGTCGCCAGCGAAGCCTTGGTAATACCCATCAGTACGGGCGCAGCCTGCGGCACATTCGCTTCCTCGCCGTTTTCGGCAATCAGAGCCTCGCAAGCTTTGCGGTATTCCCGTTTTTCCAGCAGCGTCCCCGGCAGATATTTTGTGTCGCCCGGTTCGGTTACTTTCAGCTTGCGCATCATTTGGCGGATGATGACCTCGATGTGCTTGTCGGAGATATCCACACCCTGCATGCGATAGGTGCGCTGTACTTCTTGAATGAGGTAGTTGTGTACCTCATGCACGCCCAGAACTGCCAGGATATCATGCGGATTGCGCGCGCCTTCGGTGATGTTTTCGCCCTTGCGCACACGCTGACCGTCGATGACTTTAATGATCTGGTCGTAGGGGATGGGATAGGCGCGTTCTTCGGGGTTATTGATGTCTTCGCCGGTGATGATGACATTTTTGACTTTTTTGATTTCGCGGAAGCTTACCACGCCGTCAATTTCGGCGATCAGAGCCAGCAGCTTGGGCTTTCGTGCCTCAAAAAGTTCTTCAACGCGCGGCAGACCCTGGGTGATGTCTCCGGAATCCTTAGCGCCGCCGGTATGGAAGGTGCGCATTGTCAGCTGCGTGCCGGGTTCGCCTATACTTTGCGCGGCGATGATGCCGACCGCTTCGCCGACTGTAACCGCTTCGCCCGTTGCGAGGTTCACGCCGTAGCACTTAATGCAGACGCCGCGCTCGGCCTCGCAGGTGAGCAGGGAACGAATGGTGATCTTCGGTCGTTCGCCTTCCGGCGCGCTTTCGCGAACATAGGCGGCGACTTTCGCCGCGTCGGTTTCAGACATCAGATCATCCTTGCTCTGCAACAGCTCGCCTGTCTTGATGTTGATGAGATCATCAAGCAGATAGCGACCCATCAGGCGTTCTTCCATGGGAACAATGCGGCGCCCGTCGGCATAAATGTCATAGACCTCACTGCCGTTTGCGCAGCCGCAATCGTGCTCATGAATAATCACGTCCTGCGAAACGTCGACGAGTCGGCGGGTCAGGTAGCCCGAGTCGGCGGTGCGCAGCGCGGTGTCGGCAAGACCTTTGCGCGCGCCGCGGCTGGAAATAAAGTACTCTAAGATGTTCAAGCCCTCGCGGTAGTTCGCGCGGATGGGGATTTCGATGGTTTTACCTGCCGTATTGGCAATCAGACCGCGCATACCTGCCAGCTGGCGCAGCTGCGAATCGTTGCCGCGCGCGCCGGAGCGGAGCATCATATTGATGGGGTTGTATTCGTCAAAATTTTCTTTCAGGGCATCTGCTACGCGGCGGGTGCAGTCTTCCCAAGCGGCGATGGTGCGCTGCGCGCGCTCGTCGTTGCTGAAAAATCCGCGGTTATACTGCTTATTGATGACCTGAATTTTCGATTCAGTCTCTTCCAGGATTTGTGCCTTTTGCGGCGGAATGGTTGCGTCGCTAACGGCTACGGTAATGCCCGAACGCGTGGAATAACGATAGCCCTGCATTTTAATCAGGTCGAGCACTTCCGCGGCTTTTGAGGTGCCGTGTACGCGGATGCAGCGGTCGATGATTTTACCGAGCATGCTTTTGTTGACCAAGAACCCGACTTCAAGCTCAAAATCATTTTCGGGATTGCTGCGGTCGACAAAGCCTAAGTCCTGCGGAATGGGACCGTTAAAAATCACACGGCCGAGCGTTGTTTCGATGAGCCTGGATTCCTGTTTTCCGCCGCCGAGCTTACGGGTCATGCGGATACGCACCTTCGCGTGCAGATCAAGAATTCCTTCGTCATACGCCATCTGCGCCTCGTCAACGTTAGAAAAGACCTTTCCCTCGCCTATGGCGCCGGGGCGCTCATAAGTGAGATAATAGCTGCCGAGCACCATGTCCTGCGTCGGTACGGTGACCGGTCGCCCGTCGGAGGGCTTAAGCAGATTGTTCGCGGCGAGCATCAAAAGGCGCGCTTCCGCCTGCGCTTCCACGCTCAGCGGCACGTGAACAGCCATTTGGTCGCCGTCAAAGTCCGCGTTAAATGCCGTACACACCAGCGGGTGCAGCTTGATTGCGCGACCCTCTACCAACACAGGCTCAAACGCCTGAATGCCCAAGCGGTGCAGCGTCGGCGCGCGGTTGAGCATCACGGGGTGGTCCTCGATCACCACTTCCAGCGCGTCCCAGACATCCGGGTGGCTGCGCTCCACCATTTTGCGGGCGGATTTGACGTTGCCTGCCTTTTCGGTTTCGACCAGGCGCTTCATAACAAAGGGCTTAAACAGCTCCAGCGCCATTTCCTTCGGCAGACCGCACTGATAAATCTTAAGCTCCGGTCCGACAACGATAACTGAGCGGCCAGAGTAGTCTACGCGCTTGCCCAGCAGGTTCTGGCGGAAGCGCCCCTGCTTGCCCTTGAGCATGTCGCTCAGGGACTTAAACGCACGGTTATTTGCGCCCGTAACGGGGCGGCCGCGGCGGCCGTTGTCAATCAGGGCATCCACGCTCTCTTGGAGCATGCGTTTTTCGTTGCGTACGATGATCTCCGGCGCGCCGAGCTCCAAAAGCTTGGTAAGGCGGTTGTTCCGGTTGATCACCCTGCGGTCCAGGTCATTCAGGTCGCTGGTGGCAAAGCGCCCGCCGTCCAACTGCACCATAGGACGGATTTCCGGCGGAATCACCGGTACCACGTCAAGGATCATCCAATCGGGTTGGTTGCCGGACTTCCGGAACGCCTCCACGCACTCCAGCCGCTTAAGCAGCTTTGCGCGTTTTTGACCGGTGGCGGTTTCAAACTCAGCCATCAGTTCGTTATAAAGGCTGTTCAGCTCCACGCCGGCGAGCAATTCTTTGATTGCTTCCGCGCCCATGCCCGCCTGAAAATCACTTTCGTAGCGCATGCGGTATTCGGCATAGGTTTTCTCGTCAAGGGTTTGTCCCTTAAGCAGCGGCGTGTCGCCGGGATCGGTGACGATATACATCGCGAAATAAAGTACTTTTTCCAAGTTGCGCGGGGAAATATCCAAAATCAGCCCCATGCGGGAGGGGATGCCTTTAAAATACCAGATGTGCGACACCGGGGCGGCCAGCTCAATGTGCCCCATGCGTTCGCGGCGCACCTTTGCCTTGGTAACCTTTACGCCGCAGCGCTCGCAGATTTTATCTTTATAGCGCATGCGTTTATATTTGCCGCAATGGCATTCCCAGTCTTTCGTGGGACCAAAAATTCGTTCGCAGAACAGACCGTCGCGCTCGGGCTTAAGCGTGCGGTAATTGATGGTCTCCGGCTTTTTTACCTCGCCAAAGCTCCACGCGCGGATCTGTTCAGGGGACGCCAAACCAATCTTTATTGATTCAAAGGTTGTATTCTGCTGCTGTTCCATATGCCCTCCCCTATATTCAATTAACAATTAACAATTATACGTAATTACCCTATTGATCATTGTTATGCAATTCTACTCTTCCGGCTGGTATCCGTCGCTGTAGTCGTCCAACAATTCGTCTTCTCCGTCAGACGCTTCGTCCTCATCGTCCAAAAGCAAGTCGATTTCGTCATCGAGGTCGTCGTCGTCGTCAACATCGTCTTCCGGCAGCGCAGACACGTCCGGGCGCTCGGAAGCTCTGTCAGAAACGCCGAAGCCGGGTTCGTCCTCAAAGGTCTGCTTCAGGTCGATTTCTTCGCCGTCTTTATCGAGGATGCGCACGTCCAGCGCGAGGGACTGCAGTTCTTTTACCAGCACCTTAAAGCTCTCCGGAATACTGGGCTGCGGGACGTTTTTCCCCTTTACGATTGCCTCGTAGGTCTTAACGCGCCCAACCACGTCGTCGGATTTTACGGTCAAAATCTCTTGCAGGGTGTAAGCCGCGCCGTAAGCTTCGAGCGCCCAAACTTCCATTTCGCCGAAGCGCTGCCCGCCGAATTGCGCCTTGCCGCCCAACGGCTGCTGCGTGACCAGCGAATACGGTCCCGTAGAACGCGCATGAATTTTGTCGTCCACCAAGTGCAGCAGCTTCAGGAAGTACATTACGCCCACGGTGACTTTGTTGTCAAAGCGCCTGCCCGTGCGGCCGTCGTAAAGCCAGCTCTTGCCGTCCTCCGATACGCCCGCTTCGATCAGCGCTTCGCGGATATCACTCTCCTGCGCGCCGTCAAATACAGGGGTCATCAGCTTGATTTTTTCGCCGGTCTTGAGCCCCAGCTGCCTTGCGGCAAAGCCCATATGAACCTCCAGCACCTGACCGATGTTCATGCGGCTCGGAACGCCCAGAGGGTTCAGCACGATGTCCAGCGGCGTGCCGTCTTCAAGGAAGGGCATATCCTCCTGCGGAAGAATGCGGGATACCACGCCCTTGTTGCCATGGCGACCTGCCATTTTATCGCCAACGCTTAGCTTGCGCTTCTGCGCAATAAAGCAGCGCACGACCTTGTTTACACCGGGGCTAAGCTCGTCGCTGTTTTCACGCGTAAAGACTTCCACGTTCAACACGATGCCGTATTCGCCGTGGGGCAGGCGCAGCGAGGTTTCGCGCACTTCCTTCACTTTTTCGCCAAAGATTGCGCGCAGCAGGCGCTCCTCTGCCGTGAGTTCCGTTTCGCCCTTGGGCGTAACTTTGCCAACCAGAATGTCGCCGCTCTTAACTTCCGCGCCGATGCGGATTACGCCGAATTCGTCGAGGTCCTTCATCGCGTCGTCGCCGACGTTGGGGATGTCGCGCGTAATTTCTTCCGGACCGAGCTTGGTGTCGCGCGCTTCCAGCTCAAAGTTTTCGATGTGAATGGAGGTATAGGTATCGTCCTGCACAATTTTTTCGTTGACCAGTACGGCGTCCTCGTAGTTA
>JAVBSB010000173.1:0-4657 GCA_031547365.1 Oscillospiraceae bacterium
TGGTGAAGGGCGGGCAGGGCAAGCGCTCGCAGGTGAAGTATGTGCTGGTCGGTCTTGCCGCCGCGCTGCCCGTGATTGTTGTTGCGGCGGTGTTACTCAAAGACGCGGACGCCGCGTTTGCTTCCGCGATGGACCGCTTTATTGAAACCCTGGGCGAAAGCGCGTTGCAGATTTTCTTGGCAGCCGTATTGTTCTTCCCGTTGTTTTCACTGCTGTTTGCGCTGGTGCGCGGGGATGAGCTGCCGAAAAATCAGCTTGCCGCGCAAAAAAAGGGCAAAAAGATGGAGCCTGTGATGGCAGGCTCTTTCGCGGGCGCGATTTCGCTGTTGTATCTGCTCTATCTTTTTACACAGCTGGCGTATTTCTTCAACGCGTTCCGCGGGCTGCTCCCGAAGGAATATACCCCTGCGCAGTATGCAAGGCGCGGCTTTTTTGAGCTGGTTGCTGTTGCGGTGATCAATTTGAGTGTGCTGCTGCTTATATCGGGGCTGACGCGCCGTAAGGAAAACAATAAGCTGCCGCTCGGTATACAGATCCTCAGCGCGTTTATCTGTCTGTTTACCCTGGTGTTAATCGCCATAGCGGAAAGAAAAATGGCACTCTATGTCAGCTATTGCGGTATGACCCGCATGCGTCTGACGGTCTCAATGTTTATTTTGCTGCTGGCTTTCACCTTTTTCATGCTGCTGGGGCAGATTTTTATTCCGCGCCTTGCGTACGTTAAAGCCCTGCTGGCTGCCGGCTGTATTTTAATCCTGGCGATATCCTTTGCGGACGTAGACCGTACGGTGCTGCGCTATAATAAATGGGCATACGAAACCGGGCGGCTGGAAGCCATAGATGTAGATTCATATTTTGAATTAGGCAGCGCAAAAGTACCTTATTTGATTGAGCTGAGCTATTCGGACGACGAATTGATAAGCTTTAAAGCGCTGAACCAGTTATATAATTATATACCCGGTCCTGATGCGCCGCAAGAAAAAGAGATCTGGTCTGAATTTAATTATACCCGTTTTGCCGCGCGTAAAGCCATAGACGAATATTTAAAGCGCGAAGACTGCCCTATGAAGGGGAAAAGCGCGGAAAGCATATACAATTTATTGATACAGGCAGAAAATAAAGCAGCGGCTGAATAGAATATAGTGCGATTCAATGCAAAATGATTGACTTTTCTCGCTTAAAATGCTAAGATTATCTTGCCCCGGTGCCATCCAGGTGCCGGGGCATTTCAAGAATTTAAGGATCAGGGGATAAGGTCAGAGGCTTTGATTATTAGTAATGATTCCTATTATTGATTATGAGGGCGTTTATGCAATATTTTCTTGGGATAGACGGCGGCGGCTCAACCACGCGCGCGGTGCTGGCTGATGAGCGGGGGCAAGCCGCAGCGACTGCTTTTGCGGGCAGCCTGAACTACCTTGCCGTCGGTATGCGGACCGCCCGCGAAAGCCTGCAATGCATTATGAACCAGATCAACCTTCCTGTGTGCGCAGCTTTTATAGGCAACGCGGCGCTTGCGGGCGCTGCTTCCGAAGCGGAATTGCATGCTCTGTGTGACGGCATACTGGAACCTGCCTGCCTCGCCATGGACAGCGACTTGTATATCGCGCTGGAGACTATAGGTACGCCGGAGGCGTGCGCCGTGGCGATTGCGGGTACGGGCTCTATGGCGGCAGGCAGAGCAGGGGAGAACCAGCCCATCCTGCACACGGGAGGCTGGGGGTATCTTCTTGGCGACGAAGGCAGCGGCTTTCACATTGCCTGGGAAGCCATACGCGCCGCGCTGCGCGGTTATGAAGGCAGTGGTCCCGCAACAAAGCTAACCGATGCGCTGTGTAAACAATACGGCGTGAACGAGCCCGAACAGCTGCTCGGCTGTTTTTATGCTCCGCCAAAGCAAAGGCATGAAATTGCGGCGTTTGCGCATGCGGTGCTGCATTGTGACGATACAGTCGCGCGTGAAATTATTGCGCGCTGTGCTGCGGATTATGCTGAAACGGTACGCGCTCTGCTGCGGCAATTGCCTGAAAATGCAACGCTTGGTCTTTGGGGCGGCATGTTCCAGCATAGCGAGCACTACCGCGAAGCGTTTTGCAATGCGCTGGGCAAAAAGGCCGTTTTGCTGTCCGCTGCGCCCGAATGGGGAGCGGCGCGCGCGGCAATGAAATTAGCAGGGGCGAAGCTTGAAAATTTGTGCTTTACAAAACTTGACGAGGATGGATCATAATCGTGAAATCAAAAGAATATTTGCTGCATGTGCGCGAGCTGCTGCTGCAAGCGGCGGATTCGCAGCTGGAGGCAGCTAATGCGCTGGCGCAGGCTATGGCAAAGACGCTCATGGAGGACAGGACGGTCTTTCTGTTTGGTACAGGGCATTCGTGCCTGCTGGCGCAGGAATTGTTTTACCGGGCGGGTGGATTGGTTCGCCTGCAGCCGATACTTGAGCCGCCGCTGATGCTGCACGAATCGGCTTCCGAGAGTACGCAGCTGGAACGTGACCCGCAGCTTGCTGTGGAGCTAATTGAAAAATACGCCATTGGCGCAGGTGATTTGCTGCTGATTATCTCCAATTCGGGGCGCAACCCGCTGATTGTGGAGCTGGCGCTGCAGGCAAAAGCTGCGGGCGCTTATGTCGCCGCGCTGACGAGCTTGCAGCATAGCTTGTCGGGCAGCTCGCGCCATTCCGGCGGCAAGCGGCTTTTTGAAATCGCAGACCTGGCGCTGGATAATCTGGGCGACCCCGGTGACGCGTGCATTTCATTCGATGGCTTTGCCGGAAAAGCGGCACCGACCTCCACAGTGATTGGGGCGGCTTTACTACAGGCTGCCGCCGCGCAAACGGTTGAAATTCTGCTGGAAGCGGGGCAGGTACCCGAGGTGTTTGCAAGCAGCAACATTGACGCGGGCGACAAAATCAACGAGGCTTTTCTTGAAAAATATAAGGGAAGGATACGCTTTTTATGAAAGAGAAAACCTTTGCCCGCAGAGGCTTTTTAGAAGGCTTTTACGGTAAGCCCTGGACGGATGCGCAGCGGCGCGATATGATTGCCCTGCTTGCCAAGCGCGGCATGAATACTTATGCCTACGCCGCGAAAGACGACCCATACCACCGCGACCATTGGGAGGCTCTTTACCCCTCCGAAGCGCTGTCGCAGCTGGAAAGCCTGGTGGATTTTTGCCGCGCCAACAGCGTGGATTTTATGTACTGCACTGCGCCGGGGCTGACCTATGAATACGATAATCCCTCGCACTATGTGGCGCTGTGTATGAAGCTTGAGCAGGTGATGGCGCTGGGTGTGAGCAGCTTCGGTCTTTTTTTCGACGACATCCCTTCTGGCAGGCAAAAGCCCGAAGACCATGCAATGGTTGCAAAAAAGCTTTACCGTGCCTACCCGGGGATTTCGCTCGCGGTATGCCCGATGGTTTACCACGGCAAAGGAAATGAGGACTACATCCGCAGGCTGGGGCGCAATCTGCCCAAGCGCGTAGACCTAATGTGGACCGGGCGCAACATATGCTCGCAGGAACAGACGCTGGAGGAAGCGAAGTTTTTCAAAAAAAATACACGCCATAAGCCGCTGTATTGGGATAATTATCCCGTCAACGACGCGGAGATGTTCCACGAAATGCATTTGGGTCCGCTGGAGGGTCGTGATCCGAAGCTCTATCAGTGTTGCCGCGGACTGCTGTTTAATGCGATGGAATATTACGAGTGCAGCAAATTGCCGCTGCTGACCTGCGCTGATTATCTGCGCGAGCCAGAGCATTACGGAGCGCAGTGGGCGTGGTTTGAAGCGCTCACAGTCCTGTTTGGCGACGACGCGGTGCGCATAATTCCCTTCGCGGAGCAGAACATGACCTCTTGCCTTAAGACCGCGAACGGTCCGCAGATGATGGAAGCGCTGGAGGATGCGCAAATCCGCTGGCGCGCTGGCGATACGGCGGGCGCAATAGAGGTATTAAAAGCCTTTTATGCCCGCATGGAGGATTGCCGCGCATTTTTGGCACAAAGCAATCATCCCATAATACCGGAGCTGCAAAAGTGGATCAAAAAATACAATCTTTGCTGCGAGGTTTATGCGCTGGCAGTACAATGCCTGGAGGGCGCACCTGTGCGCGAGCAGCTTGCGAAAAAAATGGAACAATACAATGAGACCGCTGCGGTCCTCACGGAATTTGGTTTTCGCGCATTTATTGAAACAGTACTGGAGGTAGTCGTATGATTACAACAGCCGTCATACTCGACGCGGGCAAGGGCAGCAAGCTCTGGCCCTACGCGCAGATCCGCAGCAAGGGCATGGTGCCGATTTGTAACAAGCCCATACTGCGCCATTTGACCGACGCACTGCAAAATCTTGGTATACAGGATATTATTATTGTTGGCGGGGCGCTGGCAGCGGGCGCGCGCAACCACTTTCGCAACGATGAAAACATTCATGTAATTGAAGACAAAAACCCGCAGGGTCCGGCATTTTCGCTCTGCGCGGCGAAGGAGTATATTAAAGGCGACTTCGTTGCCCTGTTCGGCGACACACTTGTTACGGAGGGCGACCTGCAAGCGCTGCTGGAAACAAAGCTACTGCCTGCCGTGCTGGTTTCGCCCCTTCATGGCCGCAGCAATGACGCCATCACCTGTGACGTAAACGGCGAACGCGCA
>JAVBSB010000039.1:0-12422 GCA_031547365.1 Oscillospiraceae bacterium
CTGTTGCGCTTTTTGGCGCAATTTAAAGATTTTATGGTGCTTACCCTGTTGGCGGCGGCGGCAATATCCGCTGTTTCCGCTGTAATTCACGGCAATGGCGATTACCTTGATTCCATCATCATTGCGGGCATCGTGATCATCAACGCGATTGTCGGCGTTATACAGGAAGGAAAGGCCGAGCACGCGCTGGAGGCATTGCGTAAGCTGTCCGCGCCGTCGGCGACGGTGCTGCGCGGCGGGACAAAGCAGCGCATCGCCGTGGAATCGGTTGTACGCGGCGATAGTTTATTGCTTGAAGCAGGTGATTTTGTTCCTGCCGACGCGCGACTGCTCACAGCAACGCAGCTCAGCACGCAGGAAAGTACGCTGACCGGCGAAAGCGCATCCTGCCAAAAAGACGCGCAGGCCGTCCTGCCTGCCGATGCCGCTCTGAGCGACCGCAAAAATCTGCTGCTGTCCTCCACCGTCGTTCTTACCGGTCACTGCAAGGCCGTTGTTACGGAAATCGGTATGCACACCGAGGTCGGACGCATCGCAAGCTTATTAAGCAGAGAAAAATCGCCCCAAACACCGCTGCAGCAGCGCTTGGAAAAGGTTGGGCGTCAGCTTGGTCTGGGCGCAATGGCGATTTCGGGTCTTATCTTTCTGTTGGGCTTCCTTCAGCATGTTCCCCTGCTCGAAAGCTTTATGCTTGCCATCAGCCTGGCGGTTGCCGCCATTCCGGAAGGTCTGCCGGCGATGGTCACGGTCGTGCTGTCCATCGGCGTACAGCGCATGGCCAAAGCGAACGCGATCGTACGCCGTCTGCCCGCAGTGGAGACCCTTGGCTGCGCGAGCGTAATCTGTTCGGACAAAACCGGCACCCTGACACAAAACAAAATGACTGTGGTCGAGCTATGTGATACGCAGGGGGAGCTGAGCCTTTCAGCACCGCAGTCAAAAAAAATATTGCGGCTTGCGGCGCTTTGCTGTAACGCCGAAATTCAACAGCAGCGCGGCAGAAAGGGCAGCCTCAGCGGAGAACCGACTGAAGCCGCGATTATCGACGCCGCCGCGCAAAAGCGTGTGCCGGTCATGCTCGACCGCAAAAGTTTCCCTCGCGTAAGCGAGCTTCCCTTTGACTCTGCCCGCAAGCGCATGAGCGTCATATGTAAATTCGCAGGCGGCGACGCGCCGTTCAGCGGTCTGCACATGATCGTAAAAGGCGCGCCCGATGTGCTGCTGCCGCGCTGTGCGTCCGTGCTGCAAGGCGGCACGGTACAGCCCCTGTCTGCGGCGCAGCGCGGAAAGCTCCTTGCCTTAAACGAGGGCATGGCAAATCGCGCCTTACGGGTCATTGCCGTTGCATATAAGCCGGTGCAGACCACGCAGGCGAACGAAGACCAGCTGATATTTCTGGGGTTAATCGGGATGAACGATCCGCCCCGCAAGGAAGCTAAAGCTGCGGTCAAGCTCTGCCGCAACGCAGGCATTATCCCCATTATGATCACAGGCGACCATGCTGCTACCGCCATGGCCATTGCAAGGGAGCTCGAAATCACAGACGGCGCGCACGGCAGTATAACCGGGCAGCAGCTCGATAAGCTTGATGACGCGCAGCTTTCCGACTTATTAAAAACCTGCCGTGTATTCGCGCGGGTCACGCCCGAGCATAAGATGCGCATTGTGAAAGCGCTGCGCGCGCAGGGGCATGTCGTCGCCATGACAGGCGACGGAGTCAACGATGCCCCCGCGCTTAAAGCGGCGGACATAGGCTGCGCCATGGGAAAAAGCGGGACGGAGGTTGCAAAAGGCGCGGCGGACATGACCCTGACGGACGATAATTTTGCGACTATCGTACGCGCGGTACAGGCAGGACGCGGTATTTATGATAATATCAAAAAAGCTGTGCATTTTCTCATTAGCTCCAATATAGGCGAAATCGTCGCGGTATTCGCCGCCTCCGTTCTGCGTATGCCCGTCCCGCTGCTGCCCATACAGCTGCTCTGGGTTAACGTTGTCACAGACTCCGCGCCCACCATTGCGCTGGGGATGGAAAAAACCGACCCGCATATTATGCAGGGGCCTCCAAAGCCCGTCAACCAAAACTTTTTCAGCAGGGGCATGGCGTTCCACATGGCGCTGGAGGGCATGCTCATGGGCGCGGTGACCTTGCTTGCTTTCGTGCTGGGCAGGCGCATGTTCGGCACGCCGGGTGATGATCTCCTGCTTGGCAGAACCATGGCGTTTACTGTTCTCAGCTTCGTTGAAGTGCTGCACGCAAATAATGTACGCTCCGAGCGTATGCTGTTACAAATCGGTCCATTTTCCAACCGTAGCATGAACTTCGCCAATCTGCTTTGTCTGGGTCTGCAGGCAGCCGTTGTCACCTTTCCGCCGCTATGCAATATATTTGGCACACAGCCTTTAAACAGCATGCAATGGCTTGTTGTCATCGCTTTGTCTCTTCTCCCCACCGCAGCAATGGAGCTTGAAAAATTCGGCGCGCTTATACGGGGAAAAAGAAACGCCTCTTCCCGTAAACAAATAACAAAAAACATCAAGTAAAAATGGGAAACCCCGCTCCCAGGGGATAGGAGCGGGGTAAGGGGGAGGAGAAAGTCCATAAAGAACGTGATGAATTCAATATTAGAGAGGGCTTAATGCGTTTTTACGGTTCTGCGGCGGAAGATTTGTACTCCGCAATATACGCTGACCATGACCAGCAACGCCATACAGACCATAATGAACGTAATCATCGGCAAACCGGTCTTCGGATAAATCGTCTGTACGCTGGTGGTCAGGCTGCCGTTCGTGGTTGAGCTTGTCTCGGCTGCGGAGGAGCTGGCAGCTGAAACCGAAGTGCTGGTCGCAGCAGCCGTGGTGGTCTGCAGGGGATTGAATATCCCCTGAATGATCTTCCAGATGCCGTCGGCCTCTTTCAGATAGAAATAGCCTTCTTCTTCTTTAATCACGGTGTCTTTGTCGTCGGCGGTATTAAACTTTTCGTCTTCGCCCCAGTAAATCGACTTTGAAAAATCAAACGAGCCGCTGGCTGTAACGCTTACAAACAGACCGCTGCCTTCGGGGAAGGCGACGTAATATGCAGTGCCTTTTTGATAAACCGTCTGCGCGCTGTTGGGAATCGCTTTGCCGTCTTCAGGCTTCACAAAGCTATAAATAAACTGCTGCGGACTGAGCTTTTGACCGGTTGAGCTAAGCACTTCATAAACATTTTTAAATCCGGTCACAGCGGCATACTTCGGAAGCCCGGCTGTGGTGGATATCGCAGTACTTGTGGTTGGCACGGTTGTCACGGTTGAAGACGCGGCGGGATCCGTTGTAGCTGCTGCGGGGTTCTCTTCGGCGAAAGTGGGACCGACCATCAGAGAGGCGCAGAGTATAAGGCAGCTTAGGCATAAAGTGAATGCCAGCAGCCATTTCCCTTTTTCCTTCATTTTAACCATCTTTCTTTTCATCCTTTCAGGAATTCCTTCGCTTAACGCTTTATCATATTACACCATAAAACGTGCATCGTCAACCAATTTACCCATAAAATCAGCCCGTTTCTTTGTGCGTAAATATGAATCCCCACCATCTGTCAAGAAAAAAGCAGATGGCGGGGAATTGTTGTCAACCAGGGGCAAACTTCGTTGATATCAAAGGCTTACGCATTTTCTTTCCGCAGCAGCTTAAAGCCGCAAAAGGCACATCCCGCGAATAAAATAACTACAAATATCACCAGTCCATAACGCAAGGGCGTACCTGTTTTAGGATAAACAATGGTATTGCCTGTTGTCAGAATTGGGTTCGACGTGCTGTAATCCGTGCTGCTGGTTTGAGCCGCTGTGCTTGTTGTAGTGGTTACAGCGATAAAATATTCGTTCCAGAGGCTGTCCAAATAATCAAAGCGCGAAACAAGGAATTTCCAAACGCCGGCTTTTTCTTCGTAAAAGTAACTGCCGTCCTTCAGCGAGGCAACCTTATCATCCGCTGTATTAAAAATTTTGTCCGCGCCCGCCCAGATGGCGTCGTCCCAATCAAAGGGGAATGCCGCAGCGCTCTGCTTAAGCGCCACATAGATATCGTTCTTCAGCGGCATCACATAATATTTGCTGTCCTTCACAAATACAGGCATCTGCACAGAGGGCTTCGATTCGCCTAAGGGCATAAAGACGAACACGCGCGGGTTAAGCGAAACGCCGCTGCTGCTCAGCTTTTCATAAAGCCCCGACCAGCCGCTCACCGCTTTATATATGTAAGGGATTGCTGTCGTAGAAACGGCGCTCGTGCTGGAATTCGAAGCATCGGGTGTTGTTGTGGTTGCTGAAGTAGTGCTTCCGTCGGGCGAGGTTGTAGTCGTTGCCGCCGGAGTTGTAGACGCGGATTCTTTGCCTAAAAGCTGCGGTTCAATCAGCAGCATTATGCCCGAAGACTGCGCAATCGCCGCCGCCGGAGCGGCTGAATTGCTCAGCTCCATCTTAAGAGTCGTCACGTTGCTGACATTTACATTAAAAACAACCGGCGCCGTATTGCGCGTAATCAGGGCAGAGGTAAAAATCGGCGTCGTGCTGCCGTCTGCGTAAAATTTAAGCTCCATCGACGCATCCGCTGTGCTGGCTTCCGCGCAGGCAAGCTTTCCGGTGATCGCGGTGTATTTCTGATCCAGCTGATAACGCGCGGAGCCGATGGTTCCCGCTGCCGTAAATGCCCCGCCAACAGCAAGGCTTTTCGCGTGGGTTGCGCCCAGCGAGTCCGTCTCGCTGCCCGCAGTGCCCGCGCCCCATTGCACGGCTTCTGTCCTCGTGAGGTCTGTCAGCGCTGTTATTTCATCAGCCGCAAGCGTCGGACGCACCAATAGGCCGACGCATACAGAAAAGCATAGCAAGCAGACACAAAGCGCTGCCAGCCACTTTGCGTTCTTAGATTTCATTGTTTCATTCTTTTTCATATCAACTTTCCCTCCACAATTACAATCATCACTATGAATACGAATAACATTCTAGCATGTGTTGATAGTACTGTCAACGAAAAGTCAAGTTTTCAAACAAAGTAGTTCACGAATTATTGCTTCGAATCGATATTGTTTAACAATTTGTTGCGTTAATTAGTAAAAATCCAGCCCATTCTTTGTCAATAAAACGGGCTGGATAGTTAATATATGCTGTTTTGAGACTATCGTTTATCTGCGGGGCGGCGGGCGGCGGTCACGGTCGCCATTTCTGGGCGGACCCTCGCGTCGGGGAGCCGGGCGGCGCGGCGCGTCGGAGATGGTGTTTTCGGGTACAAGACCTTCCACTTCAATCAGCGCGTCGCGGCGGCTGAGGTTCAGGCGGCCCTGGTCGTCGATTTCCAGCACTTTAACGATCACTTCGTCGCCAACTGCCACTACGTCTGTCACATGCTCCGTGCGCTTGACGTCCAGGCGGCTGATGTGAACAAGACCCTCTTTTCCGGGAGCGATTTCCACAAACGCGCCAAAGTCCATCAGGCGGGTAACAACGCCCTTATAAATCGCGCCGATTTCGGGGTCGTTCGCAATGGTTTCCACCATAAACAGCGCGCGCTGCGCGTCGTCAATGTCTTGCGAACAAATAAAGATTTTGCCGTCCTCTTCCACGTCGATTTTGCAGTTGCACTCGGCGCAGATCTTCTGGATGACCTTGCCCTGCTTACCAATAACTTCGCTGATCTTGTCCACCGGAATGGTAGTGATGAGCATCTTCGGCGCCCATTTGCTCAGCTCCTTGCGCGGCTCGGGGATCACGGGCAGCATGATATCGTCGAGAATATATAAGCGCGCTTTATAGGTTTTTTCCAGCGCCTCGCGGATGATCTCCGGGGTCAGACCGTCGATTTTCAGGTCCATTTGGATCGCGGTGATGCCGTTGTGCGTACCCGCAACTTTAAAGTCCATGTCGCCGAAAAAGTCTTCGAGTCCCTGGATGTCTACCATGGTCATAAAGCGGTCGCCTTCGGTAATCAGACCGCAGCTGATGCCCGCAACCGGCGCTTTAATCGGTACGCCCGCCGCCATCAGGCTCAGCGTGGAGCCGCAAATCGCGCCCTGGCTGGTGGAGCCGTTCGAGCTGATAACTTCACTCACCAAACGAATGGCGTATGGGAATTCCTCCACGGTGGGAATCACGGGCAGCAGCGCGCGCTCCGCGAGGGCGCCGTGACCGATTTCGCGGCGGCCGGGTCCGCGCGAGGGGCGGGTTTCGCCTACGCTGAAGCTCGGGAAGTTGTAGTGGTGGATATAGCGCTTGCTTTCCTCTTCGTCAATGCCGTCCAGCTTCTGGTCCATGCTCATGGGGCCGAGCGTTGTTGCGGTGAGCACCTGCGTCTGTCCGCGGGTAAACATGCCGGAGCCGTGTACGCGGTCAAGCAAGTCCACTTCGGCGTTCAGCGGGCGAATGTCGTCGATGCCGCGTCCGTCCACGCGCTTGCCGTCGTCGAGCAGCCAGCGGCGCACCACATATTTTTGTGTCTTATAAAGGCAGTCCTCAATTTTTTCCTGCAGGTCCGCATATTTCTCGTCGAACGCCGCGTGCGCTTTCTCATAGATGGGCTTAAGCCGCTCGTCGCGCACACGCTTGTCGTCAGTATCCAGTGCCGCGCGGATGTCCTCAATGACGAAGGCCTTAATCTCTTCGTACATCTCGGCAGGCGGGTCGTTGGAGGGGAAGTCAATTTTCTCTTTGCCGCATTCTTTCGCAATGCCCGCGATGAATTCCACCAGGCGCTGATTTTCCTTGTGCCCAAACATGATGCCGTCAAACATCTCGTCGTTGGTCACCTCCGAAGCGCCGGCTTCGATCATCGCTACCAGCTCCGCCGTAGATGCCACAACCAGGCTCATGCGGGATTTGTCGCGCTGCTCGGCAGTCGGGTTGATGATAAATTCGCCGTCAACCAAACCAACCGTTACGCCCGCAACCGGACCGCGCCAGGGAATATCGCTGATGCTCAGCGCAATGGAAACACCCAGCATCGCTACCATATCGGGCGGGCAATCCTGGTCCACGCTCATGATCGTGGCGACAACGCCTACGTCATTGCGCATGTCCTTGGGGAACAAAGGGCGGATGGGGCGGTCGATTACGCGGCCGGCGAGTACGGCTTTTTCGCTTGCGCGGCCTTCGCGGCGCTGGAACGAGCCGGGGATTTTGCCAACGGAATAGAGCTTTTCCTCAAAGTCTACGCTGAGCGGAAAAAAATCAATGCCGTCGCGGGGCTTGGCGCTCATGGTTGCGGTGCACAGTACGTTGGTTTCGCCGTAGCGTACCAATACCGCGCCGCCTGCCAGCTGCGCCATCTTACCGACCTCCGCCACAAAGGGGCGACCGCCGATTTCGGTTTCGAATCGTTTGAAATCCTTGAAAAACATAGTATTCTCCTTGTAATATATTCCACAAAGGAGAAGGATTTAGCAATAAATCAAAGGTCTGCGTATACTGTTCAGGCGCTTGATTTACCGCTAAAGCAATTCTCCTCTTGAGGTTCTACGAAAAGGAGGCGGAAGCAGCGCGCTGCCTCCGACCTCCTGCTGGACGCTCTTACTTACGGATGCCCAAACGCGCAATGAGCGAACGATAGCGCTCAATGTCGTTGTTTTGCAGGTACGTGAGCAAATTGCGGCGATGACCGACCATCATCAACAGACCGCGGCGGGAGTGGTGATCCTTTTTATGGATCTTCAGGTGCTCGGTAAGGTCATTGATCCGCTTGGTCAGCAGCGCAACCTGCACCTCCGGCGAGCCGGTGTCGCCCTCGTGCGTGGCGTATTCGGCGATGACGGCGTTTTTCTCTTCTTGTGTCATTGTGTGTTCACCTCTTAAAAATATTCGCCTGTTTCTCAGCAGCGGGCGGTGATTCCAACTGCCGGGGAACGGCACAACCCATAGTATATCATGTTTTCTTCTTAATGTAAAGTCTTTTTTGCCGCATAAAATTTTTTTCATCAAAAATCTTCCCAAGAAGCTGATAATGTGTTACAATACTAAATATGTATTACTGGGGGAAGGCGGCAATCAAATGGAGCTTGCGATACTTGGCTATGGCGTAGTGGGGAACGGAGTGGCGCAGCTGCTGGAAAAAAACAGCGGCAGCATTCTTGCGCATTCCATGCAGTCCTCGCTGAATCTAAAATATATTCTGGATATTCGGGACTTCCCCGGCGACCCGCGCGAGCATATGATCATACATGACTTCGATACAATCCTCAACGACCCCGAGGTTGGTATCGTCGCCGAGACCATCGGCGGTTTGCGCCCGGCGTACGACTTTGTGCTCGCCTGCTTAAAAGCAGGCAAAAGCGTGGTTACGCCCAATAAAGAGCTTGTTGCCGTAAAGGGCTACGAGCTGATGCAGGCAGCCAGGCAGAATAATGTCAACTTTTTGTTTGAAGCGAGCGTCGGCGGCGGCATCCCCATCATCCGCCCTCTGACGCAGTGCTTAATCGCCAATGTTATCAGCGAGGTTGCCGGTGTGCTTAACGGCACAACGAACTTCATTCTGACGCGCATGATAGAAGACGCCATGCCCTTCGACAAAGCGCTGCGTATGGCGCAGGAAAACGGCTATGCCGAACAAAACCCGAGCGCGGATATCGACGGCATTGATGCCTGCCGCAAAATCTGCATTCTTGCAACGCTTGCGTTCGGCAGGCAGGTCTATCCGGAACAGGTGTGCGCCGAGGGCATTAGCAACCTTACGCTGGAAGACGTCGCTTATGCGAACCGGCTTGAGTGCAACATAAAATTGCTTGCCCGCGCAAAGCGCCTGCCCGACGGCAGGATTACCGCCTGCGTCGCGCCCATGCTCGTCCCGCGCGCCCACTGCCTGCTATCTAATGTCAGCGATGTTTATAACGCGATCATGATACGCGGCAATGCGGTGGAAGACGTCATTTTTTACGGACGCGGTGCCGGAAAATTCCCGACCGCGAGCGCTGTTGTCGCGGACATCATCGACTGCGCGCGGCACACCGTACGCCGCCGCTTCCTTGAATGGGAGGACGGCGCGGCGGATTACGTCGCCCCCGCCGAGGAAGACATTTCGCGTATGTATGTCCGCTGTACAAGCGAAGATATCCAGGCTGCCCGTGCCGCTATACAAAAGGCTTTCCCCGGTGCGTCATTATTGAGCGTCGACGGCGAAAAATCAGATGAATGCGCTTTTGTAACGCCGCCTATGCAGGTGGGTAGGGTGCGTAAAATCCTGACAGGACTCATGGGCTTGCAGGCAGAAGCTGTATTGCGCCTGGCTGAGTTTTAGGGAGCGGAATTCCCTCTCGCAAACGATTATCAAAAGGAGGTCTTATGGTGAACCACCAAAGCTCGACTAAGCGGGGTATGGCGAAAACTTTCCCGCACTAAATTATTGATCTAGTGGAGGTAATATAAATGGCTCTTATCGTACAAAAATTTGGCGGCACGTCTGTCGCCGACGCGGCGTGCTTGCGCAACGTAGCGCGCATCATCGCCGACACCTACCGCGCAGGCAATGAGGTGGTCGTAGTGGTCTCCGCCCAGGGTGATACCACGGATGACCTGATCGCCAAAGCGGCAGAAATCACGAAATCCCCGCAAAAACGCGAGCTCGACGTCCTGCTTGCCGCAGGGGAGCAAATGTCCAGCTCTCTGCTGGCTATGGCGATACAGGAGCTTGGCTGCCCGGCGGTTTCCTTGCTGGGCTGGCAGGCGGGCTTCCAAACGAGCTCTGCCTATGGTGCGGCGCGCATCAAAAACATACGCACAGAGCGCCTGCGCATTGAGCTCGGCCGTAAAAACATTGTCATTGTCGCGGGCTTTCAGGGCATCTGCAAGTACGACGACGTAACAACCTTCGGTCGCGGCGGCAGCGATACCACGGCAGTCGCCCTGGCGGCAGCCCTGCACGCCGACCGCTGCCAGTTCTACAAGGACGTCGAGGGCGTCTACACCACCGACCCGCGCAAGGTAAAAGGCGCGCGCAAGCTGGATGAGATCACCTATGATGAGATGCTCGAGCTTGCAACGCTCGGCGCGCAGGTGCTCAACAACCGCGCGGTCGAAATGGCGAAAAAATATAACGTTGAGCTTGAAGTCCTCTCCAGTTACACACAAAATCCCGGAACCATCGTTAAGGAGGTAATTACCATGGAAAAAATGCTTGTGCGCGGCGTCACAAAAGACTGCGATACCGCCAGAATTTCGGTTGTCGGCGTGCGCGACGTCCCGGGCGTAGCCTTTAAGATTTTCAGTAAGCTTGCCGCGAAAAACATCAATGTGGATATTATTCTGCAATCTGTCGGCCGCGACAATACGAAGGATATTTCTTTTACT
Organism: Oscillospiraceae bacterium; assembly: GCA_031547365.1. GTDB lineage: Bacteria > Bacillota > Clostridia > Oscillospirales > Acutalibacteraceae > WRMQ01. The sequence continues at coordinate 10,308 of JAVBSB010000039.1, forward strand.
GTCAGCCGTGCCAACGCAGCGGATGCCGTAGCAATTCTAAAGAACATGGAGCTCACCGCAGGTCTTTCCATCATAGCCGACCTGGAGGTCGCAAAAATTTCCGTTGTCGGCGCAGGAATGGAAACCCACCCCGGCACAGCCTCCGCAATGTTTGAAGCCCTCTACGGCGCAGACATCAATATCCAAATGATCGCTACCAGCGAGATCAAAATTTCCGTGCTGATCAATGAAAGCGACGCCGACCGCGCTGTTTCTGCCGTGCACCTGGCGTTCTTCCCGGAGGAATAATCAGGAGATTAAGTCTGTCAAAGGAGGGCGTGTCTATGCTACCGCGTGTAATTATTGCGAGAATTTTAGCCATCCTTGTTCTGCCGCTGAATCTGCTCACCGCATTCATTACCGAAAAAACAGCCAATCCGCCCGCGAATCAGGTGCAGGCGGTAGCCAGCCAAAACTTTGGTCTGTTCGAGGCTGTTCCGCGCTACCAGGGTGTTACCACCGACGGAAAGTCCTGGTATTACAGCTGGAATTTCGGTCTGATCCAAACGGACATGGACGACAAAATTACGGCAATCAACTTCATTGCGATCCCCGCGAAATACCTCTTTGCCGGCAGCAACCATATCGGCGGCATCAGCTATTATGACGGCAAACTCTACTGTCCGCTCGAGGACGGCAGCGATTATAAGCACCCTTATATCCTTGTCTACGACGCGAAAACGCTGCATTTTACCGGCGCGGTATATGAATTGCCTTGGGAGCTGCACAAAGAGGGTGTGCCCTGGGTGGCGGTCGACGGTCCGCGCGGTCTGGCTTATACCGCCGAGTGGAACAACGCGAAGGTGCTCAATGTGTTTTCGCTAAAGGATTTCTCGCTTGTAAAAACCGTGCCGCTCAGTGCTCCGCTCCATCGGATTCAGGGTGCGGAGGTCTATGGCGGCGTGCTTTACTGCGCGGCAGATATTGAGGATACCCAAACAATTTGGGCGGTCAACCCCGAAACCGGCAAAGTCACCAAGGCGCTCGACCGTAACCTTGATAACGCAGTCGAGGCGGAGGGCATGACCGTCTACCCCATGCAGGACGGCTCCTTCTTCCACTGCATCGAAACCGGCGCCTCCCGCGTCAATGTTATGTTCAACCACTACGCAAAGCCGTAAGGTATTATTATAGCTGCAAAGCCAAGCAAAAAACGAGCAGGAGCAGAAAATTCTGCCCCTGCTCGTTTATATAGAAATCTTATTCTCCGTAGGGCGTGACGACCCCGGCACGCCCTATATAAGTCTTAATGTGGAGGTTGCGGGCGGCTGGCACACCGCCCCTGCCAGGGTTAAATGACTAAATCAGCAGTCGCCAGCATATTAAGTGAAGACCATGGAGCGCCGGGTCGTCGCTCCCTACATTTACTTCAGCACCGCGCCTTCGTATGCGCCGCTCACCATGCGGGCATAGCGCGCCAGCCAGCCCGTGGTGATATTGGGTTCCGGCGCGCGCCATGTGAGTTTTCGCAGAGCAAATTCCGCATCGCTCACTTTTGCGTGTATACGCGCATTCGGAATGTCTATTTCGATGGTGTCGCCTTCGCGCAGCAGCGCAAGGCTCCCGCCGCTTGCGGCTTCGGGCGAAATATGCCCGATGGAGCAGCCGCGGCTCGCGCCCGAAAAGCGCCCGTCTGTAATCAACGCAACGCTGCCCGCAAGGCCCATGCCCGCAATCGCGCTGGTAGGACCCAGCATTTCGCGCATGCCGGGACCGCCCGTCGGACCTTCATAGCGGATAACAACACCATCCCCGGCATGAATTTTACCCGCAAAAATCGCGGCGATGGCATCTTCCTCGCTGTCAAACACCCGCGCGGAACCGCTGTGGCACAGCATCTCATCCGGTACGGCGCTGCGTTTAACCACGCAGCCATTTTCCGCAATGTTGCCCCAAAGGATTTGCAGACCGCCGCTTTGGCTGAAAGGGTTGTCGATCGGGCGAATGGCGTTGGTGTCCTTGATGCCCCGCCCCGCGATGTTATCCGCCACGGTTTTGCCCGTGACGGTGAGCAGGCTGCCGTCGATCAGCTCTTTTTTCAGCAACTCGCCCAGCACGGCACTCACCCCGCCCGCA
>JAVBSB010000150.1:0-3418 GCA_031547365.1 Oscillospiraceae bacterium
GGAGGAGAACTTTTTATGACATTCATGCGCATGAAAAATATGCTGATGATTCTGGTGGGCTCGGTGTATTCTGTCCCCGTCGCCATTAGCGCAATTAATTTATTTATACCGTCCGCGCTGGAAAGCGTTTTACCCTTGCTCGGTCCGGCTCTTTGCATAGCGTTTGTCTACGGCATGCTTTTTATGAACCTGTTGTTCGGCATATTATCCGTTTTCACAAAGCAGCCGCTGTATCCCGATGATATTTTACTTGCAAAGCTGTGCCTGATCCCCTTTTATATCACCAGCGTTGTTTCCTTTACTCTGCTGCCGATGCTGCTGGGTCCATGGGGCATCCCATTATATTTCATCACCCCATTTGTTCTGCTGTTTACCTGGCAGATCATGATTTGTTCCAGCGTCCACAGCGTCGCCTGGCTTATCTTGATGCGCCGCCAAAAACGCATTTCCATCCCGCAGCTGCTGGCGCATACTTTGCTGCAATTTATACCCGGGCTGGATATTTTTGACAGCTTTTATTGGTATGGCAAGCATTTGCAATGGAAAACAACGAGCTAGGAAGCAAGGAGGGATACTGTGAAGAAGAAAGCAAGCGGAAGGAATAAGTATATCCAGCGTCGGTTCGTTGAAGCCGATGCTAAAAAGAAGCAGAGAATCATATTGATTGTAATTATCTCTGTCACGCTCGCATTTACTGTTCCCTGGCTGATATACCGCGCGCTCAGCGTAAAAGTGATTGATGCGAAGCATCCCATTTCAAATTGTTCGGCAGGCGACCGTGTAACAATCACAACCAGCAATTATATCCCCAGCGGAGTGAAGTATGAATTTGAACGGAGTGACAGCGATGATAACTATTATACGGTTACACATTATTTTCACTTTATTATCAATGAAGTGGAGGGCAGCGCCCGCAGAGAGTTCATCGCAGCAGAAGAAAGCTGGAAAGGTTATGTTTACAACAAAACCTTTAAAGGTCGTTTAGGAAAATTTAACAGCCGTGAAGAAGCCATCGATTTTCTTGTAAAAATGGACATTCCCCGCGAAGAGGTAAAGAACGGTCTGTCGCCTTTTTTTATTTATGATGACTCTGATGAAGCAGCAGCCGTCTTAATTGTTGCGGGTACAATTGTAGGAATGCTCGGTCTTTTTTTGCTGCTCAATATTATACAGTCGAGAAGGAAAAGGGATTGATTGCGTTTGATTTCCATGTTTCCGCTTGACCCGCAAGCACGTTTATGATAAAATAGTTGCATCTTTTAAAAATCATCGGGGGTACACTTATGTATGCAGATCTGATGGATACCATAGGCTTTGTGTCGCAGGCTGACCCTGCCGTTGGCGCGGCAATGGGACGCGAGCTCGGTCGCCAGCGGCGCAACATTGAGCTGATCGCCAGCGAAAACCTGGTTTCGCCCGCTGTGATGGCGGCCATGGGCAGCGTGCTGACGAATAAATATGCCGAAGGCTATCCGGGTAAGCGCTATTACGGCGGCTGCGAATTTGTCGACGAGGCGGAGCGCATCGCCATTGACCGCGCAAAGGCGCTGTTTGGCGCGGACCATGCCAACGTGCAGGCGCACTCCGGCGCGCAGGCGAATATGGCGGCTTATTCCGCTCTGCTGCAGCCCGGCGACACCGTTATGGGCATGAACCTCGCCCACGGCGGACACCTCAGCCACGGCTCGCCCGTGAACATGAGCGGAAAGCTCTATAACTTTGTTCCCTACGGCGTGGACGAAAACGGCTTCCTCGACTATGACGCGCTGGAAAAAACCGCGCACGAAGTCAAGCCCAGGATGATTGTCGCAGGGGCGTCCGCTTATGCGCGCACGATTGATTTTGCGCGTATCAGCGCCGTTGCAAAGGCAGTCGGCGCATATTTTCTGGTGGATATGGCGCACATTGCGGGGCTGATTGCCGCAGGGCTGCACCCCTCGCCCGTACCCTGTGCCGATATCGTCACCTCCACAACACACAAGACTTTGCGCGGTCCGCGCGGCGGCCTGATCCTTTGCAAAGCGGAGTTTGCGCAGCTGATCGACAAAGCGATTTTCCCCGGCAATCAGGGGGGTCCGCTTATGCACATCATCGCGGCAAAAGCGGTTTGCTTCGGCGAAGCGCTTAAGCCCGAATTCAAATCCTATCAGCAGCAGGTTGTCAATAACGCGCAGGCGCTTGCAAAAGCCCTGCTCGCCCGCGGGGTCAACCTGGTCTCCGGCGGAACAGACAACCATCTTATGCTGCTCGACCTGCGCTCGCTGGAAATCACCGGCAAGGAGCTGGAGCGCCGCCTTGACGAGGTCTACATTACAGTCAACAAGAATTCCATCCCCAACGACCCGCAAAAGCCCTTCGTCACCAGCGGCATTCGTATCGGCACCCCGGCGGTCACCTCGCGCGGATTCCGGGAGCCCGAGATGGAGCGTATAGCCGAAGCCATTTTTCTCGCTGCCACCGACTTTGAAGCCCGGACCGACACCATCCGCGCCGACGTCAACGAAATGTGCTCGAACTACCCTTTATACGAATAATACGAATCCCTCCCTAAGATTAAACCGCTCCGCTGCGACAAATGACAGCGAAGCGGTTTTTATAATATTGTATGATCAGCACGGGAAAAGCGCTTCAATCGTTTTTACAACGCCGTCAAGCACTGTAACAGTGAAATGATTTAGATCAGGCTCAAAAGTCCATTCATGGTCATGCACATTAACCGGTATTCCGTACAATTCATACAGCTTTTCAGCCGTGTCGCCCACGCGCAGCCCTCTTGGGGTTTCGACCTGACTGCCGCTTATTTTAATAGAGCTCAAATCATACGGGTAGTCTCCGCTGCTGGAAAACTCAAGCCTCCAGTCACCATAGGTTACGATCTCCTCTGACAAATAATTATCAATTCGATTCATTTTTATTTCTGCGCCTTCTTGAAAGAGCTGCTTTGCGTCCTGCAAGGGCATACCAAGCGTAAATTCGCCGATGGAATAATCCGCTTCTGTAATCTGTAATGCATGATCTTCCATCCATTTTTGCCAGGCGTCCCAGTCCTCCACGCTCCATCCCTCCGGGTTATTAGGGTCAAAGCCAAGCGGATTGGATTCTTTCGCCGCAGTGGTTATTGCAGTTGTTTCTGGCGTTAGCGCTGTTTCAATCTGCGCGTTTGTGCCGACCGTTTCGCCCGAAGGCAAACGATTACATCCGTGGAACAAGCCTGCGCCCAAAATCATAATCGTCAGTAAAATGCCATATTGCAATGTTTTTTTCATTATGCTTCCTCCCCGTCTTTACCCCAGCAGTTTCTTCAGCAGCGCCGTGACCTCCTGCGCTGGCGCCTGACCCTTCAGCGCGCGCATGCTCTGACCGATAAGGAATTGCAGCGCCTGCGCCTTGCCGCTCCTGTATTCGTTCACGGATTTTT
>JAVBSB010000040.1:0-4826 GCA_031547365.1 Oscillospiraceae bacterium
AACTACTCGTCTGTCGCTGCCCTCGCCAATTGAAAACGAGTTTGCGCCGTCGGTTTCCTGTACTGTTGTATGGATGATTCTGCGGTCATACGGAGTCATGGGCGGCAGAGAGATGTTGCGTCCGTATTTTTTTGCCTTCGAAACGGAGTTGAGGGCTAAATCCCGCAGGGACTGTTCGCGCTGTTCGCGGTAGTCTCCCACATTGACGCTCACGCGGCGGTAGTCTTCGCGTCCGCGGCTGACAACCAGGCGCACAAGGTACTGCAATGAGTCGAGGGTCTCGCCGCGGTGCCCGATGATATAGCCGTCATTCGTGCCGCAGTCCAGCGAGAACCGCACGCCGTCGTCTTCCTCCACAGTAAGAACATTGGCGGTTACACCCATCAGGCGCAAAATGGTTTTAATGTAGTTTTCCGCAACGCTGAATTCCGTTTCTTCATAGTAGACTCTCGCTTTTGCGGGGGTGCCTTTAAACAGCTTTTTACTGGGCGTTTCGAGGATTTCTGTGACCACATCCGCATCCTCCGGAGCGTCCAGGGCGGCTCTAGCGGCTTTGATGGCTTCTTCAACCGTCGCGCCGGTTCCGATTGCTTCTTTCAACATGGAAATTCTCCATTCTAATGTTAGACGTTAGGCATTTGATTGTGTTAAAATGCCCAACGCCATGATGTTCAGTTTAATTCCGCAATCATTTTGCGGCTGTTTTCGCGGCTGCGCCGTTCGATGGTCTCTTCCACCATACTCTTTGCCAGCATCTTTTGCGGCGGGTGTGTGTAGCCCAATACAAGAATCTGTATAAAAGCTACAAGGCTTGATACAATCCAGTAGTAGCCGATGCCGACCGGGAAACTCATGGCCAATACAGCAGAGAAAATCGGCATCCCCAGCGTCATCATCATCATCATTATGAAATTTTGCTGCTGCGCGGGATTGGTTTTTCGCTGGCGCATAAATGTATACAGCGAGGTTGCCATCGAAGCTACCCCCGCCATAACCGGTATCAAATAATAAGCCCAGTTATCGGTTGCAAGAAAGCCTTCTCGCGGGGTGGTGCCAAGATCCAAGCCTAAAAATTTAAAATTCACTGCAAAATCATGAATTGTATCATACCATTTTATATCAATTTTACCCTTGCCCGTGCCAAACAGGCTCTTGAATTGATCAAAATGCTGAATAATGCGCAGCTGTAAATACGTACTGTTTGTTTGAATTTTTTTATCGATTCCTGCGTTCACCAAAATCTGCGGCGCTTTTTCTGTCAGGATTTTCAAAAGGTTTTCGGGCATCTTCAGCGTATATTGCAGTGGGCGGTAAATCGCGGAAATCAAGCCAAAAATAATAGGGAACTGCAGCAGCATACCGCCGGAACAGCCCGCGCTCATGGGATTATAGCCCTCGCGCTTATAAAACTCCTGCTGCTCCTGCTGCAAGCGCTGACGGTCATTCTTATACTTTTCGTTGATCAAGCGCATTTTGTATTGCATGCGCTGATTTTTCGCTTGATTTTTCTGCTGGCTGATCGCGGAAGGCAGCATCAGCAGGCGGCAAAAAATCGTAAACAAAATGATGGCGACGCCATAGCTTTGTGTAAATTCATATATCACACGCATGATCGGTCCGAAGACAAAGCCAAGGATATTATAAATGGCATCCATCCGTAAAAATTCCCCTTACTATTTATCTCCTCTTTTGTGCGGAACCGGGTCATACCCCCCCGGAGAAAACATATTGCATCGCAGGAGTCTCCATACTGCCAACAACCCGCCCACAAACGCCCCGCGTGTTTCGATCGCCTCAACGGCATAATTGGAACAGGTCGGGTAGTAGCGGCAGCGAGGCGGCTTGTACGGTGAAATATTGCGCTGATAAAAGCGAAGCAGGCGCAGCAAAAACGCTTTCATGTCTTTTTCCATTATCTATATCTACGTATCTGCGCCGTATCGGCTTAGATCACACCCAGCCTGCGCAGCTGTTCGCGCATGATATCCTGAATCTGTGTGCTTTTCATATGCTTCGTTCGTCCACGCGCAACAAACACCAAATCCCAACTGCCGCGCAGCGGCTCGTCCAATGTGCGCAGTGCCTCGCGGATCACCCGGCGGCAACGTACGCGCTCTACGGCATTACCAACCTTTTTGCTGGCGGTTATGCCGTAACGGCATTTGCCGCGGCGGGTACGTAACGCATAGGTTACCAGCGCCGGCGCTGTAAGAGATTTCCCCCTGCCATAGGCGCGGCGGAAATCTCCGTTCAGCTTCAATGTTTCCATAAATTATGTCAATCTAAATAGTCTCATGCAGCTCATTCAATAGGTCAGCTGCTTACGACCCTTTGCGCGGCGGCGCGCGAGCACCTTGCGGCCATTACGATCCGCCATGCGCTTACGGAAGCCGTGCTCTTTTTTACGGTGCAGCTTTTTGGGCTGATAGGTACGTTTCATATCTAAACGAATCCTTTCGATAAAATCCACCTGCGGTGGGGCTCCATCGCTTCGCTGTGTGCTTTTTTGCAGCCTACAGCAAAATTATCTCTTACTGAACTGCGGCGCACGCCTTGCTTTCTTCAAGCCATACTTCTTGCGTTCCTTCATGCGCGGGTCACGCGTAAGGAAGCCGGCGGCTTTTAATGCGCCGCGCAGCTCGGGGTCATACAGCAGCAACGCACGCGCCACGCCGTGGCGGATTGCGCCTGCCTGACCGGAGACGCCGCCGCCCGCAACGCGGCAGACGATGTCAACTTTTTCAGCTGTCTGCGTCAGCGCCAAAGGCTGGCGGACAATGAGCTTAAGGGTATCAAGACCAAAATAATCGTCAATTTCACGGTCGTTAATTGTAATTTTGCCCTCGCCGTGATAGATGCGCACACGCGCAACGGATTTTTTGCGGCGGCCTGTGCCATAGAAAAACGGTACTGTATCGTACATAATCATTACCCCTCCTTGTTATAGTTCCCAGGCTTCGGGCTGCTGTGCCTGGTGGATATGCTCAGCGTCCTCAAAAACATGCAAGCGGGTAAGCGCCTTGCGACCGAGCGTAGTGGCTGGAATCATACCCTTAACCGCTTTTTCTACAACAAAGCAGGGGCGGTTTTTCATCAGCTCATCATAACCGATGGTCTTCAGGTTGCCGATGTAGCCTGTGTGGTGCTGATATTTTTTCTGCTCCAGCTTGCGTCCTGTGAGCACCGCTTTGGCAGCGTTGATGACGATGACAAAATCACCGCAATCTGCGTGAGGGGCAAAAATCGGTTTGTGCTTACCGCGCAGCAGCGTAGCCGCCTGCACAGCAACCTTGCCAAGAGGCTGACCGGCTGCGTCAAGCACATACCATTTGCGGGTAACCTCGCCCGCTTTTGGCATAAAGGTGGACATGGCGTTTACCTCCGTACTAATTTTCATACCTTAGTAGTATAGCCTATCCGCCTCTGTCTGTCAAGCACTATTTTTCAATATTTCAATATTTCTTGCCGCAATCTCGCGTATCCTCGTTTATTCTCGCTCATTCATATCTTTTCCTGCTGTGCGAATTTTTATAAAGGCAAATTAATATCTGTCGAACGATTTTACAAATTAGTCATTGAAGAAATTCAAGATGCGTGGTATAATATAAAATGGAAAAGAGGGATGTTTGCCGTGTCTGCCTGGATTATTGATTGTTTATTGGTGCTCATCGGTATTGTCACCGTTTGGGCAGCGGCACGCAGAGGCTTTTTTATCACTGTATTGCGCCTGGCGGCATGGGTCATCAGCATCGCCCTTGCGGGTATTATAAGCGCCGCGTTTGCGGAACCGATTTATCAGGCATTTTTTGCGGCGCCGGTCCGCGGTCTGATTGAACAAAACATAGGCAATGCGGTCGACAGCAGCCAGATGCTCCAATACGCACAGCAGATGCTGACCGAATTACCTGACGCGGTAAAGCAGCTTGCCGCTATGTCCGGTCTTTCCAGTCAAAGCCTTCTCGGCAATTTACATGAAAATCAATTCACCACATCCAATGCCGCAAGCCTTTTGGAGCAGAGCATTGCCGCCCCTGCCTGCATCGCAGCCATACGCATCATAATTGCCCTCGCCGTATTTGTAATTTTGCTTTTCGTATTACAGCTGGTCGCGCGCAAGCTTTCGCGCATACGCAAAATCCCCGTCTTCAAGCAGACCGATTGGATTTTAGGCGCTGTGCTCGGTGTCATCAAAGCGCTGCTGCTCATCTTTGTTTTGTGCCTGCTGCTGCGCGCCGTCGCCGCGGTTCACATCGGCGGAGAAAGCTTTGTGGCTGCGGTAGAAAATTCCCGAATTGTCATCCTGACCAACGGACTTGTATTTCAAAATTAAAACGTAAGGAGAGCCGCATATGTCCGAAACCACGAAAAAGATATTTACCATACCGAACATCATCTCCATGATTCGTATTTTGCTTGTCCCCTTTTTTGCCTGGGCTTATATGACCGGTCATTCCATCACAGCGTTGGTGCTGGTTGTACTTTCCGGCATCAGCGACAAGGTGGACGGCACCATTGCCCGCCGGACCAATCAGGTCAGCGAATTGGGTAAAAACCTTGACCCCATCGCAGATAAGCTTTCACAAATGGCGCTGTGCGTATTAATGTTTATTAAGTTCCAAGCCAGCGAAAACGCCTGGATGCGGACCTTTGCCTGGGTTTTTTTGATGTTCATCGTCAAAGAAATTGTAATGCTCCTGTTCGGTCTGGTTATCCTGTTGCTTGGCAAACGTCCCGTTGCGGCAGAAATTTGGGGTAAAATTTCCACGGCAGTTTTTTATGTCGTAATGATCCTCCTGTTCCTTGCCGGACCTGAGGTTGGCGTTTTG
>JAVBSB010000029.1:0-5745 GCA_031547365.1 Oscillospiraceae bacterium
TCCATGGCGTCTTCGCGGGCGGACTGGCTGATGAACCCGCCGGGAAAGCGCACGGGAACAGGCAGCAGCGTTTTTCCGCGCCCCGGCAGCATGGCTTGCCGCGAGGTTTTTGCGGCTTCGGCAAGATCGACAGGATTGACGGCAAACAGCGTATCCTCTGCTGTGTAGGCACAAAAGCGAAAGTTGTCGCAGCGCTGCCGCGCCTGCTGCCATCTTGCGATTGCGGTCAGGGCAGCGGCAAACAAAAACAGGGGCGCGCACGCAGCGACTTTATATGCGTCTGCCTGGTCGAGCTGCTCCATAAAGACAAACAACAGCACCGTCTGCGCTGCGCTGAGCAGCGCGGCAAAAAGTAAAACCGAATTGGCATTGGGCTTGCGGCGCACAAGAGAACGAAGCCCGTTAAGAAGGTCGTTGCTGCACATCAGACCGCATGCGATCAACAGCAGCGCGTTCGCCGTTAAATAGCCGGGCGAGGCAGGCTGAAGCGCATCGAAGAGCATTGACGCCAATTGCAGAACAATCGCCAGCACCGCCAACAACCCCTGCACTGCCGCGGAGGAGGCACGGCGGTTGCGCAGCCTTTGCAGCAGCTGATAGATCCCGTCGCGCTGCTTCGGCTCACGGTATTCAAACGAATCGCTAGATTCCTCGAACGGCGGCGGCGGAGAACCGGTTTCGCCGTCCTTATCAATTTGTTCGCTTAAGCTGCGCAGCGCCTGGAACTGCGTTGTCCGCTGGACGCGGCTTTTTTCAAGGCGCGCCAGTAAATCCACCTCGTCCAGGTCGTCCGCCGGGTCTTCATCAAAATTCGCAAAGCGCTGCTGCCCCTCGGGGATATCCTCCTCGTCCTGCTCCTTTTGGCGGACAATCAGCTCCTCCGCAGGCACAACCTTTGGTACGGGCGAAAGGTCGGAGGTCATTTGCATATCGACGCGGCGCAGCAGTACGCCGGGTTTTTCGATGGTGTTTTGCCAAATCGGCCGCGTGGGGGCAGCACCCGGTTCCTGCGGCCGGTCGACGGATTTTCGGAACAGATCAAAGCGCAGCGGTTCGGGCGCGGGCGCGGGCTCGGTGACGTCCGTAGGACGTATGGTGACTGTATGCTCGTCCGCTTGCGGTTCAGGCTTTTCTATAACAGGTTTTGGCTCGGGCGCAGGCGCGGGTGCGGGCGCGGAAACAACCGCAGGCGGTTCGGGCGCGGGCAACTCCGGCTCGGGCGCAGGCAACTCCGGCTCGGGCTCCGTTTCGGGAAAATCAAATTCCGCCGAGCCGAAGGAAGGCAGCGCGGTGCTGCTGACTTCACTGATCAGCTGGTCTATATCCGAAAGCGACCAATGCCGGTCATCGACAACGGGCGCTTCGGGCATGAATTCATCCAGGCGCTCGCGCAGGCGCGGCGGCAAAGCGTTATTTGTTTCGTCCGGCATATTCCCCCACCTCATCATCCTTTTATCTCAACCACCACAGTTGTCACAATATCAAAACGAATATCGCATCGAAACAAGTAATTTGGTGCGTCCTACCGGTATTTTGCAAGCTCGTACAGCAGTATTCCTGCCGCGACAGACGCGTTAAGCGAGCTGATACGCCCACGCATGGGCAGCGACAGCAAGCCGTCGCAGCGCTCCTTCACCAAGCGACCGAGCCCCTTGCCCTCGGACCCGATGACCAGCGCAAGGGGACCCGTCACGGGCGCCGCGTCATATGGCACGCCGTCCATGTCCGCGCCATAAACCCATACGCCGCGCGATTTTAGCTCTTCTATGGCAGCGCAAAGGTTCGGCACCCTTGCAACGGGGATATATTCCAGCGCGCCAGCCGACGACTTACTGACGGTCAGGCTCAGGGGCGCGCTGCGGCGCTTTGGGACGATTACGCCGTGTACGCCTGCGGCTTCTGCTGTGCGCAGGATAGCGCCGAGGTTATGCGGGTCTTCAATTTCGTCACAGAGCACGAAAAAAGGAGCTTTGCCGCTACTGTTTGCCGCGTCAAAAAGATCCTCCAATTCGGCATATGCGCGCGCGCTGACAGACAAAACGACACCTTGATGGGCGCTTGACCCGCAAAGATGCTCCAGCTTTTCTTTTCTGACGTCCTTGACCACAACGCCGCTTGTTTTTGCCAAAGCGATGATGGCACCCAGCGTGCTGCCTGTGCCTCCCTGCACCACGAACAGCGTATCAGCTGCGCGGCCGCTTTTAAGCGCCTCTGTGACTGCGTTGCGCCCCGCTATGAATTCCTGACCTTCCGCCATATTTACCCCTCTGTGCTACTTGCATATAATAATTATCAGTACAGTATAACATATATTGTCATGAAAAGATAGTCTTCTTTGGCATTATTTGAAAATTAATTTGATATTTCGTAGAATTTACGCAGCAGCAGCAGTCCTGCCTCCCCGCTTTTTTCCGGATGAAACTGCGTGGCGGTCAGCAATCCGCGCGTGACGGCAACGTCCATCGTAATACCGTAGTCAGCTTGCGCTGCGACTATGTCCGGCGTGTCCGCCTGCACGTAGTATGAATGCACGAAATAATAATAAGACGCGTCGGAAGCCTGCGCAAAGACGCCCGAGCGAGCGCGCAGGGAGATGGAATTCCAGCCCATGTGCGGAACCTTAAGCCCCCTTGCAGGTATTGCGGCTACGCGACCGGGAAGAACGGAAAGACCTTGGACGCCCGGACTTTCTTCCGACGAAGCAAACAGCAGCTGCAGCCCCAGGCAGATACCCAGAAACGGCCGCACGCCCGCGAGCGCTTCTTTTGCGGCGGCGCGTACGGGTTCGGTCAGGGCGCGCTTTCGCATGCTGTCCATACAGTCGCCGAATGCGCCGACACCGGGCAGAATGACGCCGTCTGCGCGGGCGATTGTTGCGGGGTCAGAAGTGATTTTACACGCTGCGCCGATGTATTGCAGCGCTTTTTGAACGCTGCGCAGATTCCCTGCGCCGTAGTCGATAATTGCGAGCAAGTAAGTACCTCTTATCATTTTTGATTGGTTTATTTTTCGATTGCAGGCGCTGCGTAAACTCAATAACAGCAGGGGGTTTGAGTTCGGGCGATTGCGAATCGCCCCTACAAAATCACATAAATCAGCGTTCTAAAAGAGCCTTATTTTATGCTTTTGATGAGCTCGCCATAGGTCTTCAGCAGCTGCGCGGATGCCTCGCTGCTGGCTGCGTTGACCTCCTCGTTGCCGAACAGGACAAAGTTCTGGACGTCGTTAGGCAGGATATAATAACCCGAATGGTCGTTCATAATGCCGAACACCAACAGCCTGCGCCCGCCGCGCGTCTGCTCCTTCATGGGCGTAAATTTAAATTCTTTGCCATTCCATGCCTGTTTCGCAGTCAAGCCGCCGCCCATGGCAAGGCAGGGGTCGATTTCGCCGGGCGCGAATACGACAGCGAGGCTTTTACCGAGCTCCATATAGCCTGTTTCTGTAATCAGGTCCATTGCAGGACCGATTGCGCCGCGCTGTACGCAGGTGGCTTCGATCATCTGCATACGGAAGAACAGCAGGTGCAGCGGGTTATCGACAGACATACGGTATTCCATGTGGCGCACATTCAGGATGGGCTCGACCGGAGTCTCTTTTTTTATGCCGATCAGCAGCTCGCCGAGCTTATGCCCGTAGGGGACGATGGTATCCAGCCGCGTTGCGCCCTCAAACCAGAAGGGGCTGGATTCATATGTAATCGCCAGCTGCGCGCCCTGTATCATTTGAAAATTTGCCCGCCGTCCTATTTTTTGCTCCATGTAATAGGGATAATCTCCGCTGACGATGCGCCCGTCTGCGCCCAAGCCTGTGCAGTGCGCGGAAAAATTCACCAGCCAGGTCTCTTTTGTGCCGTCATCCGGGACAAAGCGAAAGCGGTGAAGGTTTTTATCATATACCATAGGCGGGCGTTTATCGCGGACATAGGGAGCGGCGTCTGCGGTTCCATAGTAAAGCTTGCCGGGGCGCATATCTGTGACAGCGGATTTGACCGCCCCCGCGACGGTTACATACAGGTTTTCCATAAAGGCGCTGTTTTTACCCGAATACGGCTTATACAGCCCCGTAAGATTACCGAACGCGTTGAGAAACAGCGCGGGCAGCAGCGGTCCGTTCATGCCCAGCGTATCGATTTCGCTGTGCTGGTGGAGCACGCCGACGTTGAGGCTGACGATGTTCTTTTCCTTTGCGAAGGAACGCAGCCGCGCGCGGATTCTGCGCACATCGGTGGAGCTGAGAGCGTAGCCGTCTATGCTTGCGAGAACGACGGTTCCGCGCCCGCTGCCGTCGTTTAGGGCGGTGACCCGCACCGCTTGGTCGTCCAGGAGCTTGGTCGGCGTCTTCCGACCGGCGAACATAATGCCGCCGCCGACAAAGACATCGTTTTTGCCAACGTAGCTGCCCTTCGCGTCAAAATATCCATTGGGGATAAGAGAAGCCTTTGCGTATCCGAGCGACCACTGCTTTTTCCCCTCCGGCTTATCTATAAAACGAGACATACCGGTATAAAAATCAGGGCTTTGTACATAATTGCGCGGCAGGTTCAGCGGCATAAGCGCCGCGACACTGTTGGCAAAAGCCTTCAGGGCAAAATCGCCGGCATCATAAAGAAGCTTGTCGAATTTCGGCGGCGGACCCTCCGCTGTATCGGCAGCGGCGGCGGGCAGCCCCGAACCTATAAGCAGGAACAGACTCAATATGGCGGTAAGCAAACGGCGGGTAAATGTGTTTTTCATCGGGAGTACCATTCCTTTCAATCCATAATTCACTTATTTTATAGTATCACACAAGGGGGGCGCTTGTCAAGAAAAGTGCGGAGCCGGAATAAAAATGCGGTTGATTTTTATACGTTTGTGGTTTATAATAAAAGGTAATATCATGAATTGTAAAGCAGGACGGAGAATGAAAGGCACAGATTTGCGCAAATATGACGTGATCATACTCGGCAGCGGGCTTGCCGGGCTTTATGCCGCGCTGTGTCTTGCGAAGCAAGAAGACACCTCTGTCCTGATGCTCTCGAAGCAGGGCTCGGACATCTCGGGCAGCTCGCTTGCGCAGGGCGGTGTGGCAGCCGTTCTGGAGCAGGACAATGTCCACGGGACGGACGACGACGACAGCTTTGCCCTGCACAAAGAGGATACACTGGTTGCCGGAAATTATATCAATGACCTGGCGGCAGTGGAAACGCTGGTGCGCGAAGGTCCGGAGGACGTGCGCCGCGTGATGGAGCTGGGCGTGGAATTTGACCGCGCGCCAAGCGGCGAGCTGGCAAAGACCCTCGAAGGCGGACACAGCCGCCGCCGCATTGTGCACCATGCGGATTCCACCGGCAAGGAAATGGTGGACAAGCTTTTGCCGCATGTGCGCGCTTTGCCGCAGGTGACTTTGCTGGAAGGGAGCGTCGCCTACCACGCGGAAAAGCAGGGGGATTGCTTTTTTGTAGACACTCTTGTAGAGGGGCAGCCCACGCGTTTTGCCTGCCGGTTTTTGCTGCTTTGCACAGGGGGGATTGGGCAGGTCTACCGCCACACGACCAACCCGCTGGTTTCGACAGGGGACGGCATACGCCTCGCTTATGAGCTCGGGGCTGAGATCAAGCATCTTAGCTATGTGCAGTTCCATCCGACTGCGTTTGCGGGGGGCGCGGAGGGCGAGCCGCGCTTTTTAATCAGCGAGGCAGTGCGCGGCGAAGGCGCGCTTTTGCTTAACCGGAACAGGGAACGCTTTATGCACCTGTATGACCCG
>JAVBSB010000027.1:0-6994 GCA_031547365.1 Oscillospiraceae bacterium
TACACCGTGCCGTTTTGGTAGAGCATGCCTTCCGGTTCAACCGTAAGCCACAGCGCCAGCATAATACCCGCGAATGCAAAATTCACCCCGAAAAACGCTGCGATACAACGCAAAAACCGCCTTCGCTTTCCAAACCCGAACGCTGTCCAGACAATCAGCGCGGAGCAAATCATTTTTTCGAGCAGGACCAGCCACCAGGGCGCGTACGGCAAAAAAATCAGCAGTGCGCTTGCCCCTCCCAACAAAGAGCCGAGCAATAAGCGCCACCGCTTCACTTGTACGGACGCAAAAAATACACTGCAGGCCAGCAGCAGGTAGGTAACGAATATGTTGATGCAGACCAGCACGTCTATGTAAATTACGTCGGTCAAATCGCTTCCCCCGGACATCTTTGTTGTTACCATTATAAAGTTTGACCTGGGGTGTATTTTGTCAGAAACAGCGGGAGAAAATAATTTTGGCTTGTACTATTTTATCGGAGGAATATTGTAATGTTTAAACGCATGGGCATTGTCTTCTTTTTATTTGTTTTTTGCATCGGCGCGCTGTGCGTGCGGCTGATGCAGATTCCTTCTATCTTACCCGCGCAAAGCTCACACGGTTCGTCGCGCGTGGTGGTAGATAAGAGCCGCGGCGTCATCCTCGACCGCAACGGCGTGCCGCTGGTACAAAGCGAAAAACAAATTTATGCCGCCGCAAAACCAACGCCGAACGCCAGCATTGCCCTGCGCAGCGTGTTGAGCGAGCAACGCTTTGCCGAAATTGAAGAGCGCCTGTCGCGCAGGAATTTTGTCGCCGTTGCGATCGATGTCCCAACGCCGCCCTGTCCCGATATTACCCTGCTGGAAGCGTATCCGCGTTATGCAAAAACGCAGCCTGCTGCGCATGTGATCGGTTACCTGGACGGACAGACCGGTGAAGGGGTCAGCGGAATTGAAAAAGCCTTCGAGCCTTTGCTTGGCGCGGCGGCGGGCGAGCTTGCTGTGCGCCTGGCGTCGGATGTCAACGGACAGAGTCTTAGCGGCGCGCCGATAGAGGTGGAGCGGGAAAACTATCTTGCCGGCGCAGGCGTGCAGCTCACGCTGGACAAGCGGATACAGCGCATTACAGAGGAGGCGCTGGCGCTCTATGGCGTGGAGCAGGGCGCGGCTGTGGTGCTGGACTGCGCAACGGGCGAAATCCTCGCCCTGGCCAGCGTGCCTGCATTTGACCCAAACAATGTTGCACAAAGTCTCAACGACCCGCTGGAGCCCTTCTTCAACCGCGCGCTGGGCGCTTATCCCCTGGGGTCAAGCTTCAAGTGCTTCGTTGCCGCAGCTGCGCTGGAACAGCAAATTCCCATAACAACACAGTTCAACTGCAACGGGGAGCTGGATATCAATGGGCAGATTTATCATTGCAGCAACGATAAGTCGCATGGCACTATCAATATGACGCAGGCGCTGGCGCAGTCATGCAATCTTTATTTTATTCAGCTGGCACAGCGTATGCAGCAGCAGCCTGCGCTGGATTTGATGCACCTGTTTGGCTTTGGCGAGGGCTTACAGCTTGCCTCTGCCCTCAACAGCGCGGCGGGCAACCTGCCCACAATTGATGATCTTTCATTGCCCGGGGAGCTTGCCAACTTTTCGTTTGGGCAAGGCAAGCTGCTGGGTACGCCGCTGCAGCTTGCAGCCGCAACGGCATGCTTGGCGAATGGCGGCAAATATCACCTGCCTACGCTGGTGATATCCACCGTCGACGAAAACGGAATAGCCACAGCATATCAACAAAACACAGAAAACCGTACGGTGATCTCCCCTGCAATCGCGGAGCAGCTGCGTAAAATGATGGTGTCTGTGGTGGAAGAAGGCACGGGTCTTGGCGCAAAGCCCGAAACCGGCAGCGCAGGCGGTAAAACCGCCACCGCACAAAGCGGTCGCTTTTCCGCTGACGGAACAGAATTGCTCCAGACGGGTTTTACAGGCTTTTTTCCGGCAGAGCAGCCGCGTTATGTTATTACAGTCTTCCGCCAAAACGGCACCTCGGGCGCTAGCGACTGCGCGCCCGTGTTCCGCCGCATCGCCAACGCCATAACAGCGCTGGGGCTATAGTTCAGCTTGCAATTTTCGCTGTCTTATGCTATACTCTCAAACAAGAAAATTTGGCGGAGGAACAGCAATGACATTTTTTATAGGCGTGGACGGCGGCGGAACAAAAACCGCCTATGCCCTGTTCAACGAAAAAGAGGAACTGCTTGCGCTGCATGAAGGTCCCGGCACGAACCACGAAAACCTTGACGGCTCGTTTGACGAGGCGGCACAGCTGCTTTGGGAGGGCGTGCAGGCGCTGCTGCAAGACAGCGGCAAGGCGCTGCACGAGATTCGCTTTACGCTCATGGGGTTAGCAGGCGTCGATCATCCATTCCAGTACCATGCGCTGATGGAACGGCTGACCAAGCGCGGGCTGGAGCGCCTTGAAATATGCAACGACGGGTTCATCGTAGTGAAGGCGGGCAGTCTAAGCGGCGCAGCCATCGGGCTGAACCTCGGCACGGGTACCTGCTGTAACGCGATTGACCGCCAGGGTAAAAGGCAGCAGCTAAGCGGGCTGGGCGACTTTTCGGGCGATATCGGCAACGGGCAATGGCTCACCGCCCAGACCTTTAAGCTGGCGTATGACGACTGCATTTTAGGGATAGAAAAAAGCTGCGTCACGCAGCTGATTTTCCGTGATTTCTCGCTCAGCGAGCCTGCGGAGCTGTTGACGCTGCTGTCCGACATTCCGGAAGAAGGCGGCAGCGCAACCTCAAAGGCGCTCATACAATTATTTTTCGAAGCAGCAAATCAGGGCGACGCGCCGGCGCTGCGGCTGATTGAGCAGATGGCACTGCGCGGCGCACAGCTCATCGCCGCACACCTGCGCACGCTGGATTTTTCGGAAAACGATGTTGAAATTGTGCTTTCGGGTTCCATCCATACCAAGCTGCCAAATCAGCTCTACATTAACCTGCTAAAAGAAAAAGCCGAGACCCTTTCCGGTCGTCGGCTTACTATACAAAAGCTTGCGCTACAGCCCGTGACCGGCTGCATTAAATGGATTTTGCAGGAGTACGCTCAAGGGTAATATGATTTGATCGCCTGGTTAATTCGTTCCCGCGCTTCGAGTATCCACTGCGCGCTGTGCGGATAAACCGTAAATGTAATCGGCTGTGCCAGCCCCTGCTCCAACAGAGCAAGGACCTTGTCATAGCCGATTTTGCTTTCCAGCAGCTGCAACGCGCGCACATCCTGCATGGCTTGGCGAAATATTTTCAGCCGCAGCGAGCCGAGCGGAAGTCCGTCGTCGCCGGGATAGACCAGGTACCCGTCGCCGGAAGGGAATGCGCCGTCCGCGTCGGTGACTTTAAAGGGATCGATTGCCCGTTTTGAAAATTGGCTGTTCCAAAAGTTAAAGCCCCACTGTAAAAAGCCTTCGCACTTGAACTTCCACAGCTGGAAGCCTAAAATCCGGAAGCGCCAGCTTGGCATGGCACAAAAGCGGTTGGATTCTCCGCTGCGGCATTGCCCGCAGCAGGTGTATGTCCAAAGCTCCTTCACTTTTCCGATAAACGGCTCGATGTGGTCGTTTGAGGGAATCGGACGCTCGAGCAGCCCTTTTTCATAAAATTCGATGTTCGACAGCGCGTCGATCAGCTTCATACCGGGGAACAGCCGCTGAATCAACTGCGCATGGCGCGCATAGCATGCAAGATGCTCAATGCTCGGCTCGTCGGAAACATGCACATAACAGCTGTCTTTTACGCCCTGCTGCTCCAAATAAGGCAGCAGCGCCGCAGCGAATTGCTCGAGAAAGGCAATATAGTCATCGCTGTCAGCATCGGTTTCCCAGCCAAATATGCGTTGATAGGTGCCGTCAACCGTTGCCATAATCTTCGGCGCGTGTTTCGCGCCCCACTGCGTAAACAGGTGCGACAGCTCGAAAGCGACAATGCCGCAGCGCTTGCACATCTCGAACCACCGACCAAGCTTATCAAAGCCAAAGCTGTAGCTGCCGCCCTTCTTTGTGACTTCCACCAGCTGCGTGGTGAGGCGTTCGCCGCCAACCTCTGTATCGAGCGGCGGAGTAAACAGCGGCGTAAGTAAAAAATTCGTGCCATGTTCCACTGCGCAGCGCACATAATTTTCAATGACCACCCAATGCGCCTCGCTGAAAGGCTCTGTATGATAAGCGTTCGCAAGGCAATCGCAGTAAAACCAATGGGTAACCAGCAGACGCTGCGGCGGAAGCTCCTGCGCAATCTGCGTAAAATGAAGCATAGAAGCTTCACCGTCGAGCGTCACTGTTACGTCACAATCGCTTTCGCCCTGCATACAGATCCACAGGCTGTACCAGCGGCCTTTTTTTACGTTGAGCGGTTCGGTTGCGGGGCGCAAAAGATCGGGATACATCCCGGGGGTTCTGCGCAAAAAATATTCGTCGCTATCGGGGTAGCAGGGCAAAGCAGAAGGAATATCTTCCACCCAAAAGCAGGTACAAGCGCCGCCGGTAACGCTGATTTCAGGGCTAACTTTCGTTTTTTTATCGCTGCAAAAAGCGATTTGGAACGAGACCTCCTCCCCTTTTAAGAAGCTGCATCCATTGAAGCGTTCGGCTTGCGGCGCCTCGTCAGAAAAAACTTTTTCGAGCGAACTAAGCGGGATAAGCTCTAGCATAATGCGTTCCTTTCATGTATGGAGTCGGCGCGCGACAAAAAACAGCCGCTGCGCCGTAGGTGAAGGAGATTGCTGCGTAAGCTCTTCATAGATGTGCTCCACTGAAAAGCCCGCCCGGTTAAGCCATTCAGTTATTTCCTCTATGGAATATACTTGTTCTGTAAAGCAGTCTTGCGCGCGGGTATAGGTTCCGTTATGCTCCTGCGCAAAAATGTCCAGCGTGATTTCTGTCGAGCGCTGCGAGGGCTTCCAACGGTTCTGCCAAACGCAAAGCACGCCTTCTTCCTCATAGACAAACGCATTGTCGGCAAGGATTTGCTCCTGCTTATAAAGCGTGTTTACGTCGAAGATAAAGGGGGCGTTCGGCTCCAAAAAAAGTGCCAGACGCTTAAAAAATTGCTGCACCCGCGCTTCGCCCGTCAGGTGGTTAAGGCTATCGGTCAGGCAGACCGCAGCCTGCGCCGTACCATACAAATCAAGCGCTTCAAGCTTTTGGCAGAGCAGCAGCGGCGGCGGCAATTGTAATTCCACCGCCTTTTCGCGGGCGACGCCCAGCATGTCCGCGCTGGCGTCAATGCCGATCACATCATAGCCGCACTGCAGCAGGGCGCAGGTATATGTGCCGGTGCCGCACGCCAAATCGAGCAGGGTGTCCCCTGCTTTTGCGCCCGCACGGGAAAGAAGCGTACAGAGATACTCCGTACGCTTTTTGTAGTCCATATTTTTTGAAAACATGTCATAGTGCTGCGCCAGCGCGGCATAAGCGCTATGACCGGTACTGTCCCCCCGCGAAGCCATGGGCTTTGTGGGGTAATTTCTCATTCGCCCGCCACTTCCTCTTCTTCTTCTTCGCCGGTTTGATTCCAGCGCCGCGGAAGCCGCCCAAATACCTTTTGAAAGCTGTCGTTGCCGTAAATCAACGAGCGGTTGACGCGGCTGATGGTTGCCGTGGACGCGCCGGTCTCTTTGACAATGTCGCTGTAAACCTTTTTGTCGCTGAGCATTTTCGCTACGACAATGCGCTGCGAAATCGACTTCAGCTCCTGCACGGTACACAGATCCTCAAAAAAATCGTAGCACTCCTCCAGATCCTCCAATGACATAACTGCCCGGAATAGAAACTCCACGCTGGAACTCCTGATGTTCTCGTTCAATGCCTTCTCCTCCTATTGGTTGTTTTAACTTCCTTGCCGTGCGCGCTGACAGATTCCCCTGCTCGTCATATTGAGCGTCTGTCAGAGGGAACAAACCCTATGCCCGAATTATATAGCACCACACCGGCACAGTCAAGAGGAAATCATTTGAAGTTCATTGAAAACAAACCTAGATTTTGTGTTGTATCAGATATTGCCAGCGCTTTATACTATATATGGTGATTTTAGGAAGCCCAATTCCAGGGAATTCCAGCTAAAGTTTTGAACGTTACCAAGCTGATATTACTCAGAATAATGTGCTAAAATCCGCCAACTGTACCCCTGCGCTTGAGAGTATTTCCTCTGCTTTTCCGTTGTCGTCCACGCGCAGCAGCAAAACAGCGCGCTCAGCCTGCTGCAACGCAAACGCATAGGTGTATTCAATGTTGATGCCCGCGTCGTTCAGCATTTGCAGCGGTACTACAGAGCTGCCCGGTGTATCGGGGATAATCACGCCAAGAATCTCCGTTTTTTTTGCGGTAAAGCCCTGCTTCTTCAGCGCAGCATAGGCAGCGGCTGTGTCACGCAGAATGATGCGCAGGATACCGAAATCCGAAGTTTCCGCAACGCAGTATGCCCGCATATCAAAGCCTTCCTGCGCAAGGAAGTTCAGGACCTCCATCAAACGCCCGGGATGGTTTTCGAGAAAAACCGATACTTGTTCAATCGCCATAAGTTCCTCCCTCTAAGTAACTGCTGATTTATTCTTTGCAGGGGCGATCGCAATCGCCCGAACGCCAGAAGCCCTGCTGTTATTGATTTTTTGGGCGGCTGCGAGCCGCCCCTACAGGGTTAACGGCTTTCATCAGTGCTTACCTAATAAACGCGTTTGTCGATGACGCGCACTGCCTTGCCTTCGCTGCGCGGCAGAGAGCGCGGATCGACCAGCTTGATGTTTGCCGAAACCCCAAGCGTGGAAAGCATGGCATTTTTCAGCCGGGCTTCGGCGGCGGAAATGGCGCTCATGCTATCGGAGAACACCGCGTCTGAAAGCTCTACCAGCACGGTCATCATATCCAGATTGCCCTCGCGCTCTACTTGAATCTGATAATTCGGCTCAAAGCCCTGCTCCAGAATGACATGCTCCACCTGCGACGGGAACACGTT
>JAVBSB010000017.1:0-5414 GCA_031547365.1 Oscillospiraceae bacterium
GAACAATATGGCGAGAGATATCGGTTACTTCACGCCCGGCGACATGGATTCGCACGACAAAAACTATGTCTATAACCGCGCCCGCTATGTCAAGGTAAATGCGCCGTACGCTGTTGCGGAGGATAATTACACTTACGGAGCGGTTAAGCCGAACGCGTGGGAAGGCGGCAAGACGAACGTCATCGCCTATGACCCGAACGCAACCTTCTACACCATCGGCGCGGAAGGCGACAACCTCACGCTGCTCGAAGATTACCTCGGCTTCAGCGGATACGACGGCTACCGTCAGGCTCTGATTCCGATCTTTGAGCACCTGGGCGTTCCGAAGGAAGACATTCCGAACTTCCAGATGTTTGTTGAGCGTGCAACCAATAAGTACGACACAAGCGGAGCAAAAACCTATGACGGCGACGCAGTGTTCTTCGAGATGCTGATCACGCCGCTGCTGAATCTGGTTGACCGCGTTGTGGATGATCCGCTTGGAACCGTATTCGATATCCTGCCCAACCTGCTGTACTTTATTACAGCCGAACCCACCGCGCAGGATCTCGCCGCGCATCCCGAAATCATGAGAGGCACGACCAACCTCAACGAGTGCCTTAACCGTCTGCTTCGCCCGATTTATGCCATCGTTGATATGATTCAGCCGCTGGCCTCTATTGATGAAATCGTCGGCATGCTGCCTCTATTCGGAATTAATCTGGACGAAGAGATGCTTACCAACGGTGGGTTGCCGCTGAACCTCTCGGTATCAGATGATATTAGCATTCCGATTGATATTCCGATTGAAATCAGCCTCAACAAGATTGTCAGCGGTCTGCTGGGCGGCATGGATATCATGGGCATGCAGATAGATCTCACCGACCTGACCTCTCTCATCTCCGGTCAGCTTGAGATTTACAAGTCGCAAAATGGTCAGAATGACGCCGTCCGCCTGAAGGGTGACCTGCCCTCGTTGCTGACTAACCTGATCCGTCAATTGCTTACGCTTGTCTTTACGCCGGAGAACTTCCCGGTGCTTGAGGGTATGCTGGCAGACATCGGTATCCCGGCAGCGCTTCAGCCGGTTGTGGATCAGCTGCTCAAAAACATCTACGGCTTGATGTCCGACCATACACTCCAAGGCAACATCGGCGCAGACCTCGTACTGAGCATGCTGTTCTATATCTTCTACGATGCGGACGCACTGGTCAACGAACTGCTTACTATGCGCGATGTCTATAGAGTGCGGATTGTCAACATGTTTGAGATCGTTGCGAATTCCAGCAGCCCGCAGCTGCGCCGCTATGCGGAACGCGCAAGAAGGTTCCTCAACCTGTTCTACGGCGACATCATCGAGCCGGATCAACCCACTGTACAGAAGAGCGGCTTTATCGCCTTTATCACTAAGTTCTTCGATAAAGTTTCTAACTTCTTCACAAGCCTGGGCGACTGGTTCATGAGACTGATTCGCTGGCTGTTTCCCTACTTTTTCTAAACTGACCTTATAGCAATAAAGCCTCCTGCAGCGGAAACGCTGCGGGAGGTCTCTTATTATTGGCAAACCACCGGCTACACCGGGGCTTCGCCCGCAAAAAAAATCCACCGGCATACCGGTAGATTTTTATATGCTAGCTGTTTATTCGTTTTTTGCAAGCGCTTCTTCCAATGCGATTGCAAGCTGATCAGGGCAGGAAGTCGACTTGTAGCCGCAGCGGATGCCCTTGAGCTTTGCAATGGCGTCAACTGCGCGCATGCCCGGCAGCAGCATAGATATCCCCGCCGCGTTGCCCGCGCAGCCGCCGTTAAAGCTCACGGAACGGATGATGCCGTCCTCAATCTCAAATGTAATGCCCCGGGCGCAGACCCCCTGCGGCTTATATGTATAAGTCAAGCATGTCTCCTTTCAAGAAAGGTCGGCGCGCAGTACCTTGCGGAATACTGCCGCGTGTGTAGTTGAAATAAATTTATCCACGTGCATCGAGCCAAAAAACCAGCGCTTAAAGGTACAACATTTCGCAAGTTCTTCAAAAAAAGTGTTGAGACCCGTGATTTCAACGCCCTGACCCGGCTGCTTTAGCTGCAGAAAGGACTTGACCTTCATGGGCGGTTCGTGCGTGATGATATAATCTATTTTCCCGTTAACGCGTTCAATGGAAGCTGCGGCGCGGTCAAATTCTTCTTTGGAGGGCAGCTCCCACCGGGCACGACTGTCGTCCTGGTCGCGGTAATCGTCGTCCTGACATACGCCGCCGCCCATGGCGAAAATGGCCTTGTCCTCAATTGTATAAATTTCGCCGCGCAGCAGGTGGATCAAGTTGCCGTTGATGCGCTGTGCCGGGGCGCCGCACCACGCCTCAACAGGGTATTGCGTCAGCAGCGAAAAGTTCTCGTGCACCCCGTCAATAAAGCAAACATTAAATTTCAGCTTCCCAATTTTTTTCAGCACAGCCTGTTCAGTCTTGGAGCCGTCCCATATGAAGCCGAAATCGCCGCAGACCAGCAGCGTATCACCTTTTTTTAACTGCTTCATATCTTTAGAGGCAAAGCGTTCAAAATCGCCGTGCATGTCGCCGGTTACATAAATCACAACGATTCCTCCTCCCAAAAAAATTCCTGAAAAAGCATTTCAATTTTTGATGTTCTGTGATATAATAAGTATTACATCTCATTATACTATACTTTGGGGCAGAATGTCTATGAAAATTTTTAAAAAAATAAAAAAAATAATTATTTTTGGTGCGCTCGCGGGCATTCTCTTGTCTATGAATTGCCTGCCCGCCGGAGCGGCTTTCAATAATTTGTTACGCGACGTTAAAATAACCGGAATATCCGAGATTATTTTAATGCAAAGCCTGGACGACGGCAGCATTATATTCAGTAAAAACGAAAATATGCGTACAGCGCCCGCGTCGCTGACGAAGATTGTTACTGCCATTTTGACGCTTGAATTTTGCCCCGATCTCAATGAAGTCGTTACGGCGCAGGAGAAAAGTCTGGCGGTGCTGTACGGAACCGACAGCTCAAACGCAGGCATCCGCGTCGGCGAAGAGCTTACCGTGGAGCAGCTGCTATATTGCTTAATGGTCAACAGCGCCAACGAGGCCGCGGCGGTTCTCGCTGATTATGTGGCGGGGAGCCAGGAGGCGTTTGTTGTGAAGATGAATGCTTTTGCGCAAAAAATAGGTTGCAAAAACACGCATTTTACCAACACCCACGGTTTGGATGACGAAGGTCACTATACCACCGCGAGCGACATATCAAAGATTACCCGTTATGCGCTGAGCAAAGAATTCAAGGGTAATGCCGTGTTTGAGAAAATCGTCAGCACCTTTACCTATGAGATTCCCGCAAACACCAAGCACGACAAGCCCCGCACACTGCTCAATACGAACAAGATGCTCAATAAATATTATCGAGACTATTACAGCGCGGACATTTCCGGCGTGAAAACCGGTTCTACCGGCAACGCAGGGGAGTGTATTGTCGCAAAGGCATCGCATGGCGGATTTAACTACCTTTGCATTGTTATGCGCGGGCAGAAGGCAATCATAGACAAAGACCCTTATACGAAAAACACTGCCTTTGTGGACGCGAAAGCGCTGTTCACATGGACGTTCAAGAATATACGTCTGCGGCAGGTAACAGAAAAAGATCAGGCGGTTGCGGGCGTCAAGATTGAGATGGCACGTAATGTCGAATATTTGCAGCTCGCGCCGGAGGATGCGATTTACGCTTATGTACCCGAGGGTACAGATAGCGGCAATGTACTCATTGAGCCCATCGCAGAGGATATGCCCAAGAGCGTTACAGCGCCGGTAAAAAAGGGCGACCCAATCGTAAAAGCGCGCATCTTATACGGCGGAGAGGAATTTGCGCAAGTGCAGCTGGTTGCGGCGCAGGATGTCAGCCGCAGCGCGACGATGTATTTTGTCAGCCTTGCAAAACGGGCAGTGCGCTCGGTTTTGGCAAAAGCCCTGCTTGTTGCTGTATTGATTGCCGCGGCTATTTATTTGGGAACCCTGCTGCTGCAAAACTACCGAAAGCGTAAGGATAAGCACCTGCGGGTTCTTCCGAATATCACAAAAAAGTAGGATAAAACAGCTCCATATCGACGAATTAAAATAAAGAGTATTAAAATGAAAAAGGGAGGCTTTTCCATGTCAAACGAAAGTCCGAAAAAGAAGAGCAAACTGCTTACGGTTGTTCTGCCGCTGTTTTTAGTGCTTGTCGTGATTGCCGGCGCGTTATATGCCACGCAGAATTATTGGAAACCCCTGATTGGTCCCGAAAAAGAACAGACTGGAGATATTCGCGGCTTGGCTGTGAAAAATGAACTGCTTAGCGATATTCCCGGGGATCAAGCGGCGATGATGAGCCGCATCGCCTTTATGAACCTGAGCGACTTTTTCTATAATGAGATGAGCGCCTTTGTGGTGGCGCGGGTGACGCAGGCGGTTGAGCTGCCCGCCGCAGACGCGGAATTCGATCCCGGCAGAGTACAGGTGACGCTTGAGGTGCTCGATTGGGTCTTTGGTAAGCCCGAAAATGCGCCTGTGAGTATCACGATCATACAGAACCGTCTGGGTGGTTGTACGCTGGAGGAACAGACCAATCTGCTGCGTCAAGGCGGCGCATATTTGTTGCCACTCGCGGAATATGAGGGTGATTATTGGCTGATGGGCGACTTTGATGTCCTGTTTGAGGTGGATAACCAAGGCATGCTGTATTCGCATTCCGATATGGAAGCCTTTAAAGCCTACGACGGCAAAGCCTATACGCTGCTGCTGGGCGATGTGCGGATGTATATACAGAACAATCCCTTGCTCCAGACGGCGCCGCGGTTTGCGCGCGTGCTGCGCGAGGGTACGCCGCTGATTGAAGTCACCGTAACGGGCGAAGCGGTGTCTGTACCGCCCAAAGCGCCCGAAAGCTTTGAGGTTGAGCAGTTCTCACGGCAGCTCAAGGTCGAACGCGTACTGCGCCAGGGGAAGGACAAATCCGTTGATACGGCGACCATTGACCTTGTTTTCTACAAAGAGGAAGCAGACCTGCTGCAGCAGGGCGGGCGCTATTTGATGTTTGTCTCGTGGGTGGATCTGGGTGACGGGAATCCCTACTATCAAATGGAGCTGAACCGCATTGCGGCAGTAGCCGCCGACGGCACCATTACGCCGGTTGTGCAGGACGGAAACGCGTTCCACAACCTGACCGGAAAAACCGTGGATCAGGTGCAGGAATTGATTAAGTAATAAAAATAGTTATGCATACATTGCCCTCAGCCGCAGCGGAAAACTGTGGCAGAGGGCAATATTTAACTTGATTTCAACGCAGCGATATGCTATAATAAAATATATTTATTTAAATCAAGGAGGAATCACCATGCCGCTGGTCACCACAAAAGAAATGCTTAAGTCCGCATATGAGGGCGGTTA
>JAVBSB010000120.1:0-12917 GCA_031547365.1 Oscillospiraceae bacterium
CAACCCCGGGAATTCGTTCGTCCAGCGTGTTGTCCCAGTAGGTCTGCGCGTTGACCGTCTCTACAAATTTATTGTCAAAATAGGGGCTCAATATATGCAGGGGATCATTTGCATAGAAAAAATAATACGCCACCCCCGCAAGGAGCGCGACCACGACCGCGACAATTATAATCGTCCGCAGCGTCTTTTTTTTAGGGCTTGCCTTCATAAACACTACTCCTTTATCATTTTAATTCATCGCATCATATAATAGCATATTGGGCGGCTTTTTGCAAGAAAATTATATAGGAGGAACGATGCGTATTCTTATCACAGGCGGCGGAGTGAGCTTTGTTTTTGCGATGACGTGCTTGGGCGCGGCAAGTGTGTTCTTTTTCCGCAAGAGACAGCCGGGCGCTTTTCAACAAATATTTTTAGGCTTTGCGGCGGGCGTAATGCTGGCGGCAAGCGTATGGAGCTTATTGATTCCTGCGATAAACCAGACAAGCGGTATGCCCGGATGGATTCCCGCGGCGACCGGAGTTGTGTTTGGATCCGTTTTTTTGCTCGGTATGGATGCTATGCTTTTGCGCCTGCGCCGTTTTTCGGGAGAGGGTATGATCTCAAAACGCACGGCGCTGCTGGTATTTGCAGTCACGCTGCACAACATACCTGAAGGCATGGCGGTCGGGCTTTCTTTCGGGCTGGCTTTGCGGCAAAACAATCCTGCCCTGCAGGCTGCCGCCATGGCATTGGCGCTGGGGATAGGCATACAAAATATTCCTGAAGGTACGGCGGTTTCTCTGCCGCTGCAGCAGGACGGCGTACCGCCGGTCAAGGCGTTTTTGCTTGCTTGCCTTTCTGGCGCGGTGGAACCGATTTTTGCTGCGCTTGCGATATTGCTTGCCTTTTGGGTTGCGCCTGTAATGCCTTGGCTGCTGTCCTTCGCGGCGGGCGCGATGATCTATGTTGCGCTGGAGGAGTTGATTCCGCAGGCGCACTGCGGGCAAAAGCCGCGCATGGGAATTGTCGGCGCGGTGGCAGGCTTTGTGCTGATGATGTCACTGGATGTGGCGCTGGGATAGCGTGAGGACAGTGGCAGCTCATTCAGGAGGTAGAAGAACGGTGCTCCGCACTGCTCCCGCAGTCACCGCGATTGGTTTTATTATATCGAAAGCATCGTTGCGGCGACAGCTCTCCTCGCTTGCGAGGGGGGTGGCGCGTAGCGCCGGGGGAGCATGTCTGCGAAAGAACCTCTTGCATTTCGCTCTGTTTATTGCTATAATAAATGAAAAGCGAACGCAGGAGGAGATTATTATGTCAACCACGCCATACATACCGTCCAGCCGCCAGCATGAAATAACCGAACCGCAGCCGCTGCTCAATGAAGAGGGCGACATTGCCGAGCCGGGCTATGCCAAGCGTTTGCTGTGGCAATACAACCGCGAAGACATCATGGTGCACCCTGCGCGCGTAAAGGAATGGGACTGCTATGTCGTAAACAACCAGGATTACGGCATGGTGATTATCATCAGCGACGCGGGATTTCTCGGAAACCTCTTTGTTAGCCTGATCGACTTCAAGGCGGGTACGACCACGGTGAAAAGCTTGATTTCACCCATGCCGCTGGGCAATTGGGGCATGCCTGCAACCTCGGAAAGCGGGCATATTGAGCATGCAATCGGCGGGATGAAGCTGGGGTTTTACCACGGCGGAACCAAGCGGGTGCTGCGCGGAATTGTGCCGGGCTTCGGTAAAGACAAGCAGGAGCTGCGCATCGACCTGACCCTGACCGATTTACCTGAGGATACAATGGTGATCGCTACGCCGCTGGGCAAGCCGGGGCATTTCTATTATAATCAGAAGATCAATTGTATGCGCGTGCGCGGTACGGCAAAGGTCGGCGATAGCGTTTGGGCGTTTGACCCAGCGGATACCTTCGCGACGCTCGACTGGGGTCGCGGCGTGTGGACCTATGACAATACCTGGCTGTGGAGCAGCCTGAACACCGCTCTGCCCGACGGCAGCACCTTCGGCTGGAATCTGGGCTACGGCTTCGGAGATACCTCCGCCGCCAGCGAAAACATGCTGTTCTATAATGGTAAAGCCCATAAGCTGGACGAAGTCACGTTCCACCTGCCGCAAAAAGACGGCAGGGATGATTTTATGTCGCCCTGGCGCTATACCTCCAGCGACGGCAGGCTCGAAATGGACTTCCAGCCGGTCTATGACAATGTCAACGTCACAAATTTTGGTGTATTGTGTATGAGCGGGCACCAGGTCTTCGGAAAATACACAGGCCGTGCCGTACTTGACGACGGTACCGTGATTGAAATCAAAGACCGATTGGGATTCGTAGAAAAATACCACACCAATTGGTAGACGGAGCCGCTTTTGTGTGATACCTTCTGGGTGCCGGTCTGTGAGCCAATTTTCACCTGGTTTGCAAAAAACAGCGACCGCAGCCCCAACGAGCCGCAGCTTCTGTTGCGCGTACCGCAGCGCCGCCATGCCCCGAATACAAGCGTAAGGTGTACCTATATCGCGATTCCGCAGGTGGAATATACCAGGGAAATGATTCTCAGCAAGCCCTCGTGGATGTGGGGCGCGGAAATGGGCGTCAACGCAGACGGCGTGGCGATCGGTAACGAAGCGGTATTCACGAAATCGAAGACCAAAAAAGCGCCGCCCGCGTTGCTCGGCATGGATTTGCTGCGCCTTGCGCTGGAGCGGGCAAGCACGGCTGCTGATGCGATTGAAGTCATGATAGCCCTGCTTGAACAATACGGTCAGGGCGGCAATTGCGGATTTGACCACGATTTTCGTTATGACAACAGCTTCCTGGCAGCCGATGCCGATGAGGCTTATATTCTTGAGACCTCCGGAAAACGTTGGGCGGTTAAGCGCGCAGAAGGAGCTTGCGCAATCTCGAACCGCTTAACAATTGCGAAAGAGCATACAAGACGCGCAGGCTTCGATGAAGATGCGGATTTTGCCCAGCGATTTACAGAACCTGTGTTTTCACATTTTTCCCGCGCGAAGCAACGCCGCTGCCAGGTGACGGAACAACTGACAGCGCAGCCGGATGCGGCGCAATTGATGCAAATTCTGCGCACGCATCCACCGGCGC
The DNA here is from genome assembly GCA_031547365.1 of Oscillospiraceae bacterium. Taxonomy (GTDB): domain Bacteria; phylum Bacillota; class Clostridia; order Oscillospirales; family Acutalibacteraceae; genus WRMQ01. Next base: position 3,110 of record JAVBSB010000120.1, read on the forward strand.
TTGCCGGGAAAGAATTCACCCGCGCGGCTGTTGGAAGTGTCTGTATGCATGCGGGCGGGGTGATTGGCGACCACACAACGAGCAGCTTTGTCGTTGCGTTACGGAAAAATAAACCCGTCACCATTTGGTGCACAGGCGCTTCAACGCCTTGTATATCCGCATTTAAGCCGGTTTTCTTTGGTTCTGCAAGCGCTCCTTTATTTACTGAGGAAGCGCCTGCGTTGGACTATTGGCTGCAGCGCGAAAAGCTGCACCGCGCGGTGATTGCCGGGATAGTCGATATAGAAGCATTGCGTGAACAAATACACTTGCTGGAGCAGGCATGGATACAGACGGAGCAATTTATCTTTAAGCAAACGCCGGATGAGCAGAAATTACAAGCATTGTCAGCCCATGCGGCAAAGGCGGAACAGGCAATGATCGATGCGTTCCTGCCCGACGGCTGGCAGAATGTCAAAGGCAGAAGCAGCTATGCGCGCTACTGGAGGCGTAAAAACGCAGCGCTGGGCGCAGAACGGAAGGGCGGCTAAGCTTATGCCGAAGAATACGCCCTATTATGCGGGAAATGAGTTTGCAGACCTGATGAAACACGACGGCGGTCTGCGGCATGCTGTGGGAGCATCAAGTTATCAGGTAATGCGCGCGAACCGCAGCCACCCTGAATCTGCCGACGGGTACGGTCATACGTACAACCATGCCCCAATGCTGACGTTTTGGCGAGGCATGTTTTATCTGGAATATCTTTCTACGCCGGTGCATGAGCACACGGGGGCGGGGCTGTCGTTTCTTGTGCGCTCAAGGGACGGCATGCACTGGGATTTTCCTGCGGTGAGCTTTCCGCAAATCATGGTGCCTGCGGGGCAATATCCCTGCGCAGACGGTACGTTGGTTGCGGTGCCGGAGGATACGCCCGCATTCATGCACCAGCGCATGGGCTTTTTTCATACCAAAGACGACAGGCTGCTGGTGAGCGGATTTTATGGTCACGCGCCGTACCACGATATCTGTCCATGGAAGAACTACGGCATGGGGCGCGTGGTACGCGAGGTCTTTGAAGACGGCACAATGGGCGGGATTTACTTCGTCCGCTACCTTGATTACGCGGGCTGGACGGAGGATAGGCTGCCCTTTCCTTATTATAAACGCTGTGCGGACGCAAGCTTTGTCGCAGCCTGTGAGGAATTATTGGCAGACCGCCTGGTGACGCAGCAATGGCGGGAAGAGCATGGCTGGCGCGACAAAGCCATAGGCATCGCCATGCCGCAGGTTGAAGCGGACGCCGGCGTTGCGGGGAATTCCCCATTTGAGTCCGCGTCGAGCTTTTGCTGGTACCATATTGATGAAACGACTGTAATCGCGCTGTGGAAGCAGGGCAATGTCGGCCGCAGCGACGACGGCGGAAAGACCTTTTCCATTGCGCATGAACCGTCTTTCGTGACTTCCGGCGCAAAAGCCTGGGGACAAAAGACGCAGGACGGCAAATATGCCATCGCCTATGTCAACAGCCTTGCCAGCGAGCACCGATTTCCGCTGGTGGGCTTGACCTCCGACGATGGAATTAAATTTGACAATATGGCGTGCCTTTGCGGAGAGGTGCCGCCGCGCCGCTATGAGGGCTTGTATAAAGACTTTGGACCGCAGTATATTCGCGGCATTTGCGAGGGACACGCGCAGTACCCTGACGGGGCTATGTGGCTGTGCCACAGCATGAACAAGGAGGACATCTTCGTCACTAGGGTTCAGGTGCCAATATTGCGCGGGGTGCAGGAGCATATCAATGACCGTTTTGACGGCTGCTCCGGCGGATATATCCCAAACTGGAACATCTACAGCACAAAGTGGTCGCCCATATCGCCATACCTGATGTATGGCGCGCAGCCCTGTATGCGCATAGCAGACAAAGACCCCTGCGATTACGCAAGGGCGATGCGCATATTTAAAAGGAGCGAAAAGATTACAGTCTCACTGGAGCTGATGTCCGCAAAGCAGTATGAATTGCCGCTCGAAATCGAAATTACCAATGGGCAGGGAGTTTCGGCGTGTCGTGTGCTATATGGCGGCGGGCTTGTAAAAGTACGCTATGGCGCGAATTATGAAGACGCTTTCACGGTAGCCGCTTGTGCGGCATGGCATAAGCTCGAGCTGCAAATCGACTGCCCGAACAACAGCTACCTTGTCCTGCTGAACGGCGAAAAATTCGAGTGCAGCCCCTGCCGCTTTTTGAATAAGGTCAACGATGTGGAGCGGCTGGTTCTGCGCACGAAGCCAAAGCGCTACCTGCCGAACATGGAAATTTACCCCGAATCGCCCGACATGGAGGGCGTAGATGAACCAACGGACGAGCGGGTGTATTTTGTGCGGAATGTCAGGACAGAGAATTAACAGCAGCGTGGTTTTCCTTGCGTTCAAGCTTGAGCCATGTTACAAAGCCGATTGCGCTGATGGTCACAGCAAGCGCGGCAATCAGAACGAAGTTCAGGCTCGCGATGTCCTTTGCCGTGTTTACGATCCAAAGCAATAATACAACGAAGTTTCCGACGAGATAGAAGCACCAGTTTTCCACATAGCGAAGTAACAGCAGCGCCAGTCCCGTACCTGCAAACGACAGCGAAAGGCTGTCGAACAGTGCGTTTTCCGAATGAAAATGCCGTAGCAGCAGGTAGATGCCGACAAAGACGGCGACGCTTGTGCCCAAAGACAGCGCCCAGCCCTTTATGGATAGCTTCTTCATTTTAACGGTCTGCCCTGCGCCGTTATGCATATGCCTGCCCCAGGCGATTACGCTGCCCAAATACACCGGGAAGCCGAAAAAGGTGTTAAACACCGCAAGTCCGTAGGTTTGGCGCGAAAAAAACAGCGCGCCATATGCCAGGCAATAGAACATACCGCAGATGGGTCCGGCGCGCTTGCCCTCCGCCAGGTACATGAGCGCAATAACGGAATACACCGCCAGCAGCACACCATACCAGGGCTGGCGGGTCAATATTCCGCAGGCAATCAGCAGCGGAATCGCTGCGATTGTAAAGATAAATCTGCCGAACCCAATGCCTAAGATTGCTTTTTTTCGCATGATGGTCCTTTCAAAGAACGGTACCTTTTCTAAAAACAGAAAAGGTACCAAAATTTTTGCGTCGCGGCATCCGTGTGTTAGAATTCCTCACGCATGCGCTTTGTGTAGTATACGACATTTTCCCACTTTGCATCCGGCGCAATGCGATGGTCGGGGCAGGGGATATAGCCTCCCAGCGCAACCAGCGGCCTTAGCCGTTCGACTTCAGCGTCAACGGCTGCGAAATCCTTGCTGAATACGTTCTTGTTCATGCCGCCAACACCGCGCAGTTCCAAGCCGTATTGCGCGCGCCAGGGTGCAATGCTTGCGTTCCAGGTGCCGACCTCCATCGGGAACATCACATTCACGCCGTTTTCGAGCCAAATCGGTAATAAAGCGTCGATACAGCCGTCGCAGTCCAGGCTGACAAGGTTTGTGCCGTGCTGCTTGAGTAAATCTGTCAGGCGCTTGTAATGCGGACCAACCCAACTGCGGAACACAGAAGGGATCACCAGCGGACCGGTTTTGAAGCAGATATCCTCCCAAAAATGGGCGAAATCAAACAATCCCTGCGGGCAAAGCGCAAGGGTCTCCTCAAGCACGCGCACATGCAGTTCCCCCATCGTGTCAAGGATTTCTTTATATAAATCCTCGTCGTCGGCGTAGATATAGCTTGTGCCGGTGACGCCTGCCCAGTCGCGGAACGAACCATAGAGACTGCCGATGTGTATCCCTACGGGGCGCGCGCCGCGGTCGTTTTGCTCAAAGCGCTTGATTTCGCGGGCAATGCCCTCGCGCGGGATGCGTTCGGGTGAGTATTGCAAACGCGGAAGATAATGCTCTTCCCAGCCTGCGCGGTCTACCAGCAGATGCGAAGTCTCCTGCCGGATCGACACCACGCCGTCGCGCTCCAGCTCCACCACGCCGTGGCTGTTTTGCACGTGCCGCATACCGTTGCCAAGCTCTTTTATGACTTTGCGCGGAAAGCCGGGACGCAGACCTGTATTCAGTCCGACGCTTGCGCCCCAGTTAAAATCGAAGCCCAGTCTCGCGCCTATATCAGAATCAATGCGGTTGCCGTCGCTCCAGCCGTCTGCCTCTTTCTGCGAGATATGCCCCTCCCGCGCCCATTTGTCGAGCGTTTCATTCCAAAAGCCGAAGTGCACCAGCGGCAGATGGTCGTACGGCTCATAGCGCAGAACAGCCAGCGCCCGTTCGCGGTTTGTCATGCCAATTCCACCTTAATCGTCTTGATTTCAAATGGCTTGAATGTTAGCGCTGTATCCATGAGCGGACTGTCGTTCTCTTCCATCAGGTCGCATTCCCACATACGCTTTACCGCGCTGCCAAACAAGAGATTGGTCTGCGTTTTGCGGTTCCAGCACTCATACATGCGTATAATCAGGGCGTTGCTGTCTTCAGCCTTTTTCACGGTTTCGATGATTATATTATCCTTGTCGGCTGAAACGACGGAATACTCCGTCGCGAGCGTCGCGCCTTCGCCCATACCCACCATGGCGCGCAGCGGCACGTTGAGGTCATAGCTTTGGCGCACCACGCCGCTTTCGCTCACACGTCCCGCATGTGGATACATCGCAAAGGTAAAGCGGTGAATGCCGATGTCCTGCTCGCTGTGATGACCGTTGGGCGCGCGCAGCAGCGTTGGCATCAAATGCCCCGCTTTAGCCGTCCAGCCGTATTTACAGTCGTTGAGCACGCTCAAGCCAAAGCCGTTGTCACTCAAATCCGCCCACTTATGACCGCAGACTTCGAACTGCGCAAAGTCCCAGGTGCTGTTTTCGTGGGTTGGGCGCTCCAGGCTGCCAAACTGTATGTCAAATGTCGCCCTGTCTGCGTTAACGTCTATTGGATAGTCACATTTCAGGCAAATTTCCTTTTCTTTCCAGTCTACTTCGTAGTCCACATCGATGCGCGCGCCCTCGGGATAGAAAATAAAGTCCTGACGTATGGTAGACTTTCTGAATTTGCGAACAACGCGCAGCACAGTGCGCACGGGACCCATTTCAACGATATCGGCCGACTGTACGTCGTCGACATACCAGAATTTTTCGCGGAAATAACTCTTAATGTCCCACGCCTGGTGGTTGAAGGGCTTATCCTCGAATGCCACAAGGCGGTTGGCGAGCTGTCCGGTCGGCACGATTTCATTCCCACCAGTCTTTTCGATCAGGCTGGTAATGTTGTAGTTCTCGTCGAACGTAAGCTTATATGCCTCGTTTTCAAACACCTTGTCATTTGCTTTAAAGGAATAGCGGGCGACGTTGTCGTTCGCGGCTTGATAACGGAAGGTTTTATAGCCCTTTGCGGGTACGTTTTTGGCGAGGAAAATCAGCTCACCGTCGGCTGTCCTCTGGCTGGGCAGCTGTGTGCCGTCGTCGTCATACAGCGCAATGCTTTCGTCCTGTAGAGGCACAAAAGCTACGCTGTCGCGCGCAAAGCCAAGGGTGTTGAACACCATAACGCCATCGCCCGGTATGGCTGCACAGAGCGCCTTTTCGGCGTTCGCGGCGAGGTATTCCCCAACGCTGAGCACGTGCTCATACTGCTCGCGGCTGTCGACATAGACCTGTTCGATTGACGAACCGGGGATGATGTCATGGAACTGGTTGAGCAGGATCAGCTTCCAGCTTTCGAGGATTTCTTCCGACGGATACCCTGCGCCTGTCAGCTGCATCGCCATCGCGGCAAGGGTCTCTACGTCATGATACAGCAGCTCGCTTTTGCGGTTATAGCGCTTGTTAAGCGCTTCGCTGGTCAGCGTGCCGCGGTGGAATTCAAGGTACAGCTCACCCGCCCAGGTTGGCAGGTGCGGGTCGTCCTTTACCTGTGCCTCCAGCTCGCGGAAGAATTTTTGCGTAGGCTGCTGCTTTACAACAGGGCAGCCTTCAATGCCGCGCGCCATGCGCCTGCCGTTTTCGAGCATATCTACGGTAGGTCCGCCGCCGCCGTCGCCCCAGCCGAAGGAAATCAGGTATTCCTGGTTGAGGTCTTTATTGGAATAACGCCTCCAGCCGCCGATGATCTCGTCCGGCTCCATATAGGAGTTGTACGTTGTGAAGTGTCCGGACATGCGGTCACGGATCGCGCCGCAGCCGGTGGCCATATGCGCAAGCACCCTGGTGCCGTCGATGCCCTGCCACATAAAGGTGTCGTAGGGCAGCTTGTCATATTCGTTCCACGAAATTTTCGTGGTCATAAAGTAATCTAAGCCGGACTTCTTGATGATTTGCGGCAGCGCGCCGCTGTAGCCGAACACATCGGGCAGCCACATGATTTTCGTTTCCGCGCCCAGCTCGTCGCGGAAAAAGCGCTTGCCCACGAGAAATTGCCGCACCAGCGATTCGCCGGAGGTCACGTTCGTGTCGGCCTCGACCCACATGCTGCCTTCGGCCTCCCAGCGACCCTCTTTTACGCGCTGCTTGATGCCTTCATAGACCTCCGGGTAATCTTTTTTTACATAATCGTAGAGCTGCGCCTGCGGACTCATGAACACATATTCCGGGTATTCGTCCATGTATTTCAGCACCGTAGCAAAGCTGCGGCCCGTCTTATCGCGGGTCTGGCGCAGGCGCCACAGCCACGCCACGTCAATGTGCGTATGACCGATGCAGCTTGCTGTGATGTCGCAGCTGCGACCATACAGCTCTTTGTCGAGATAGGCGATGGCTTCTTTCGCGCTGCGCTCAAAGACAGCTACGTCTTCTTTATCGCTGAGTTCCAGCAGATTGCACGCGGAATTGAGTGACTTCAAGATCCGCACGCGCGGCAGGTCATCGGCTTCATAGAGGTTTGCTGTTTCCAGCGGCACATAAATATCATAATACAGCTCGCGCGCCAGCAGGTTGATCGTGCGCAGCGCCCCGCGCATACGGATGGGACCTTTCCATTCAAAGTCGTCCGTATAAGCATTGATTGCGATTTCGATCGTCTCGCCGCCCTTGGCTTTTTCCAGCAGCATCGCGCCGTTGTGGTTTTTATCAATGCCCTGTATCAATTTGCCGTTGGCGAACAGAATGCACTGCGGATCAAGATTGCGCCACTCGGAATCATAGGGACGAATCTCATAAATGACCGGCCAGCCCGCGAATTCCTGCGGCACGGTGATCGTCTGCTTAAACCAGGCGTAGCACTCCGGGTAGCCCCAAAATTGATTGGTACTGTCAAAAGGCTCCCATACGCCTTCGTTTAATTGCTCAATCGAATACTGCCCCTCGCGGTATTCAAAATTTCCGGCGCTGACGGTCTGCGGATAAAGAAAATCTCGCTTGATATGCTCGGCAATCACGCCGACGCGCTTTGAGAGGGCATAACGTTCAGAGTTTTTGTCTACAAAAGGTACGTCGAAATTTGGCATAGGTGACCTCTTTCTAAATGCTTGAATATTATTTTTAGACCGTGTCTATGCCCATCAGGCACAGCGGCAGGGGAAACCATTCGTGCGCGAGGCTGTCGCCGTGGCGCAAAACAGAATGCGGCGCAAGAAAATAACGCGAAGCCTGCAGGTGCGTAAAATTGTGCTCGGTTTTGCCGGAGAAGGATTCTACAGCAGGTGCGCCGTCTTTTACGGCAATACGCAGGGCTTCCTCGCCGCAGTAGCCTTTGATGTTGACTGTCATCTCGCCGTCCGCCAGGGGCTTGCACTGCGCCTGCAGGAGCATCAGCGCGCGCAGGGTCTGCTCCCAACGCAGCACAGCATAGGATCCGGTTTCGTCCAGGGTAACGCCGTCCTCCGAAAGCTCTTCCGTCAGGCGCAGCAGGTCTTTGTTCCACAGCGGAACCGTGACATGTATGCTCTTGTTCCCGCGCGGGTGCGCAGGCATAACGGAATATGCTGTACGCAACGCCATTTCAAGGTCTTCGCTATTTTTAATTATGATCTGCCCCACCTCAGATTGATCGCGCGACAGGCTGAAAAAGCCTGCGAGCTCCTGCCGGTTCCATATAGCGTAGGGCGTCTCGCCCCAGGAGCACAGGTGGTCATAAAAAGCGTCTGCCTCATGGATATAATGCAGTGGCTGCGACTCAATCAGCGTCTGTACTTGCGCAAGGGTTTCCGCTGCGCCGGGGAGAATTTTCTCCGCGCGCCAGTCAGAGCCAGGCGCGTTTTCGCCGAAGGCGTGGCGCAGGTTCTTCTCAGAAAACGAAGCCCGCACAGCCGCGCCGCCGCGCTCAAAGCCCCAGAACTGGTAGCGCTGTCGCTGCCCGCCGAGCTCACCAAAGTCGCAGCCCGCAGCGACCATCGCCTCCATCGCGGCATCCATCGCAAGCTTCATATAGCCCTTGCGGCGTTCTGCGCGCGCTACCGCTACATTGCCTATGCCGCCGACACGCAGCTTTTGCCCGGCAATTTCGATATCGTAGACATACATCCCAACAGCCGCCTTGATTTTTCCGTCCTCAAATACGCTGTAATTGTTGTCCCATGGCTTATACTGCTGTTTATAAAGCTTGGGCAAAAGCGTCAAAAATGTGCGCGGCGGTACTTCTTCATCCTCCAAAAAAAAGACGTTGTCGAGCATAGACATCATCTCAGTGTATTCCTCTGCGCGCGCGGTGCGTACCTCTATCGCCATAGTGCGTCCTCCTTGTTTGTCTTGCGGATAATTATACAGTATCCCGCTCGAAAATGCAAGAGGATACACGCAAAATCACCGCACAACCAGGTACGGTGATTTTTATGTTTTGTTTTAGCCGTCCGCGTTATCCTTTTTAGAGGCTGCGGCGGTTTTACGTGCCAGTTCTTTATTCTGCGCCATTTCCTCCACGGTTTTTACGCGCAGGCGCTGTGCGCCGTCGGTGGTTTTTGTCGGCAGAGCCTTCCCTTCGGCAAAAATCCGCTTTGCTTCGGCTATGGCTTCTTTATATTGCGGCAGCCACTTCTCACCCGCAATGAGCATTTCGTCGGTCATTTGGCAGGCTTCAGCCGTATTACAGGCGGCACTGACCAGGGGGTCAAGCATCATCGCCTGCTTAAGAAGGAAAGCGTCCCCGTGTACGGCTGCCTCCACCGCAAGGCGCTGCACGCTGATGCTTGCGTTGCAGATCGCAGCCGGACCAAGCGGCAGCGCTCCCACGCGCGGAATGTTGATGCCATTGCCGTCGACATAACCCGGCACTTCGACTATTGCGTCGTCGGGCAGGTTGGTGATGCAGCCGTTATTGACAACGTTAAAATGTCCTCGATAAATCCGCCCTGTTTCGAGCCCTTCGATGATATAAGAGCCATGCTCGCCGCCGCGTTCCTCGGAGATGAATTTCTTTTTCGGCGCGGCAAGCCAGTTCGGAAAATCGGATTCAAACCAGTTACGACCTTCGGTACAAACGCGCAGATACCCGCCTGTTTCGCCAAAGCTCCAGTCCGAAAGGTCGATCCACTGCTCGATTTCGTCGGTGCGCTTGCGATACCAGGGCAGGTATTCGGATAAATGCCCGTTGGATTCCGTGCTGAAATAACCAAAACGCCGCAGTACATCGATGCGTACCTTTTCGGTCTTGCTGTACTTTTCGTGCCGCTCGAACGCTTCAAGCAAATAGGGCGTCATTTCCTTGCCCTTGTGCTTGACGCTGATGTACCAGGTCTGGTGGTTAATCCCCGCGCAGATGTAGTCCAGCTCTTTTTCCGGCAGAGCCAGGGCGTTGGCGATGCTGCGTATGCCGCCCATTACACCATGGCACAGACCGACAGTAGGGACGCCGCCGTATTGATTGCACGCCCAGGTGACCATCGCGTTCGGGTTC
>JAVBSB010000119.1:0-2954 GCA_031547365.1 Oscillospiraceae bacterium
TCCATACCTGTCAAGTCGGTTTTGAGCCAGCGCATCACCGCGTCCTGCGCAAAGCCTTCCCCCGCGATTTCGAGCGCGGCAGAGATCAGCCGCAGCAAGGGTTGACCGGCAACCGGTTGCCGCTTGTCCTCATAAACCGGCACACAGGCGCGGCGCAGCGCAGCGTACAGCGGCCGCGCATAGGTTTCGGTGTCCCGCACAAGCACGGCGATATCACGGCAGCGATAGTTCTCTTCACGCAGCAAGCGCTTGATGTTTCGCGCCGCGCAGGCGCATTCGGACTCCAAATCAACGCAGGCAAACAGCGCGCATGGTTCCGCGCTGTTGTCATATGCTTCGCCCGTCAACGCGCGTTCCAATTCCGTCAATGCGCGATTTTCTTTAAAGCGCGGCATATCTGATAAAACAATCGGTTTTGCAACAGAAACACCTGCCTGCGCGGCGATTCTGCGCAGCTGCTCCGCCGTACGCCTTGTATGCGCAAACACGCCTAAATCCTCATCTGTATCCTGCAGCTGATCCAACGTAAGCGTTATATAAACCGTTTCTGCCTGCGCGAGGATGCCGCTTAAAACTTTAAGTTCCTGCGGGGTGAAGCCCAGAAATTCGTCTACGGCGATTAGCTTGCCCTGAAAATATGCCTGCCCCTGCGGCGTTTCCAGCAGTTCGCGCAGGGATTGCATACGGTCTCCGGTTCCGCCAAACCGTTCTTCTAAAATTGCGTCAAAGACCTGCACAATTTGCGCCAGCTCTGCCAGTTTATCCTGACCCAGCAACCGCGCGGCGGACTGTAATTCCTCCGGCGAAACGCCCGACATACTCAGCTCGCGGCGCAGACGCAGCAGCGCAGGCACCATGCGTTCATCGGCCTTCGCATAACGCTTCAGCTGTCCGCGCACAGCGTCCAACGCCAAAGCCATGCAAAGCGCGCGCTGTCCGTCAGAGCAATCGGCGCCCATATGGCCGCCAAACGCACGGAACAACGCGTCGCCTAAGCGAGTAAAGCTTAAGACCTCGACTTTTTCGGCTTCTTTTTCCCCAAAAAGCTCGAGAATGGCTCGTTCATGCGCAAACGAATCCTGTTCCGGCACGAGAAAAATCATGCCGGAACAGCCTGTTTTCATTTTATCAAACAGTAGCTTATGTATGTACTGTGTTTTCCCGGAACCCGACCGACCTAAAATTAATTGCAGCATGGTTGTATAAGCGCTCCTGTCGAAATCTGTTGTATCAATTATACAGGAGTGCATGCGGAAAATCAAGCGCCGACTTCATATTCCTTCACACGATTTAGCAATTGCTCGTGCTCTGCCTCGGTAATGGCATACGCATTCGCCGATAAATTTTTGCGCAGCATTAACCATACGACCAGATCGTTGTATTCCGCAGCAACAGCGGTACCGAGACGTTCCTCCACCATGCGGCTGGACACGTTCCACATGCTTTGTAAGATGTTTAGGCCCAATGGCGGCAGCAGCTCGCGCACGACGCGCTGCGCAAAGTTAAGCTTATGGAACCGCATCAGCAGCGTTGGCTTTTCGGCAGTGAAATCAACATACGCACCCTCAATATCGCTTGCGGGCGCATACGGAACCAGCAATAACCGAAATCCGTTTTGCGGCTGCGTCTCTGCGCCGGCGACAAACGGCAGCATCTGTAGCCGCGGCAGCGCATTGCAGAATATATCGTACAGCACGGTTTCCGCCAGCACTTGTTGGTCCGGGCGGATACGGCAATGCAGCACAGTATCAGGGGCAAGGCTGACCAAAATCGCGGTGCTGCGCAGTGTATCCCAAAAAACATTGTCCTTCGTCAGCGAAGAAGGCGGCTGCCGCAGGGGCAATAACTCATCCAACAGCTCGTGCCTGCAATCACCGCGCAGGTCCATACCAAGCATAATTTTTTTCCAGGATGCATCCTCCAGACGGGAGAACATCAGCACATCCTCTTCTTCGTAGCAGCAAAATCCCCATGGCTGCACGCTTATTGCCATTTGCAACCCTCTTTCTATCATAACCATTTCAAGATTAGTTGGTTCCGACCACGAGGCGACCTTTATCCATGACAATAAAGCCTGCCTCCGTGCGTGCGGTTTTTGCCGGTTCAATACGCAAAATATTGTGATTCAATACGTTTTCAAGCCGCAGCGCGTTGCCGCTTTCGTCCTCAAGCGTATAGACACATTCCAAGCAGACGCTGCGCAGCACGGACTGCAACACAAAGCTCGGCGGCGCAAAATATTTTATATGCAGATAAAGCCCGCCTGTTTCTTCTTCCAGCGTAAAAATCTGTCCGCGCAGGTTGGGCGCAAACAGCGGCTGCACCCCGCCGCCGCCCAAAAGCTGCAAAGCATCGCGGTTGCGCAAGCCGACCGTCAGGTACTTTCCCTGCTCGGGCAGCGGCGCATTTCCTTGGAAAAACGCCTGCATCTGTGCCGGGATGTCCTGCGAAGAAGACTGCGAAGCAGTCTCCCAGGCGGAACGCATCGTGAGCTCGCGCACCAATGTGCCGTCGTCCTTATCCATCACCTTTAAGCCCGGCAGGTGCGGCCTGAATATCTGCCGCGGAATCTCTCTGGTGGCCCCCAAATCAATATCAATCGCCGCGTTTTTAGGCTTTGGCTCCGACACTTGGCGGGACTTTTCAGCCTTCGGCTTACTAAATGAAGAAAAAACTGTCACACACCATTCTTTCGCTCGGCGCAGAAACGCAAGAATTTGGCGCCAGAACATCTGCGTGATTACGATGGCTATGATCAAAAGCAACGTCAGGAGCAGCGCGCCCACGTAGGAACCGGGATGTAATTTAAAAATCGGCTGCTTTACGGCGGAAGGCTGGTTTTCCGGTGCTTTCTCCGGGTCGGCACCCTGCACAGGTAAATTGGCCAGCGGATTGATTTCCACGCCGTCCGCCTGCGCAATGGGCAGCAAACGGGGGTCGCCCGCAAGACCCAT
>JAVBSB010000033.1:0-7074 GCA_031547365.1 Oscillospiraceae bacterium
TCAACGAGCTCCATAAGCTCCTCATATGTTCGACACATAAACACGCTCCTAATCCAAAAAAATAGAAACAACTTAATAAGTTTATCAAAAAATCATAAAAAATGCAATACCTTATTCATAAAAATTAAATTGACATACGCATAAAAATCTGATAGATTAGGGTATAGGAATGAATAGGGGGGTATAACAAATGACTAAAATCCTTGTGGTGGACGACGACAGCAACATTTGCGAGCTTCTGCGGCTTTATCTTGAAAAAGAGGGCTATCACGCTATTTTAGCGCGTGACGGCGATTCAGCTGTTAAAACCTTTCACGCACACAACCCCGACTTGATTTTGCTGGACATCATGCTGCCGTTGCTGGACGGCTGGCAGGTCTGCCGCGAAATCCGCAAGACCTCCCGCGTACCGATTATTATGCTCACAGCGAAGGGCGAGGTATTCGACAAGGTGCTGGGGCTTGAGCTGGGTGCGGATGACTATGTCACAAAACCCTTTGACGCAAAAGAGATTGTCGCGCGGGTCAAGGCTGTTCTTCGCCGCACCGAGGGTACAAAAGATACAGTTGAGCCGACGCAAAAGGAAGTGCAGTTCGATAAGCTCAGCGTAAACCTTACGAATTATGAGTTACGCGTTGACGGCAAAAAAGTAGATGCCCCGCCCAAGGAAATGGAGCTTCTTTATTATCTTGCCAGCAATCCAAACCGCGTCTTTACGCGCAACCAGCTGCTTGACGAAGTCTGGGGGTTCGATTATTACGGCGATAGCCGCACGATTGACGTGCATGTCAAGCGCCTGCGCGAAAAGCTCGAAGGTGTATCGGATAAATGGAGCCTGCAAACCGTTTGGAGCGTGGGCTATAAATTCGCAACAACGGAGTGACAGGAGAATCGCGCCTTGGTAGGGACGAACGTCCTCGTTCGCACGCATAATACTAATCCCTCCCTTAATTTGCTTAAGATTTGGAGACAGCTTCGGCTGTCTCTTTTTTTCTTGCTCTGTAGGGCGCGACGACCTCGGCGCGCCGTGTTTAAACCCAGTAAATATTTTTTCAAAAAATCATTGACAAATTTTATTTTATCGAATATAATGATCATATGAACCTATGAACAACCATTCATATGAAAGGAGCTTATATATGGAAGTTATGGAAAGCTACAGCATCGACACCCTTTATGATCTGTCAGAGCTATATAAAGTCTTTGGCGACAGCACCCGCATCCGCATCCTCGCGGTCCTGCGCGGCGGACCGCTATGTGTATATCACCTTGCCGAAAAGCTGGAGATGGAACAAAGCGCAATTTCGCACCAGCTGCGCATTCTGCGCAACGCGGGGCTTGTCCGCGCAAAACGCATGGGCAAAACCGTGAGTTATACCCTCGACGACGCGCATGTCGTACAAATTCTCGACATGGGTCTGGCACACATTTTACACGGTAAAGGAGGCGAAAAAGATGACGCATGAATCCTGTGAAAGCTGCGGCTGCTGCTCGCACGAGCACACGCACCACAACCACAGCGATAAAAAAATAATTCGCCTGCTGCCCTGGCTTCTGCTGGGTCTCGCCGCTCTTTGCCTCGCTGCTATGTTTTTCCTGCCTGAGGAAGGACCGACGGCGTTTTTCCTGGGGCTTGCGGCTTGCGGCTTGGCAGGCTATAACCTGTTCTGGCGCTCCATCCGTTCATTATTTAAGCTAAAGCTGGATGAGGGTATTATGATGGTCGTCGCCGTTCCCGCCTGCTATATATTAGGCGATTACCGAGAAGCGGCTGCGATTGCAATCTTTTTTGCGCTCGGCGAGCTGCTGGAGGGCATCGCCTCCGAGCGTAGCCGCAAGGCAATTACCGCGCTGTCCGACCTGCGCCCCGATCAGGCGCACCGCAGCAATAACGGCGTCATCCTCGACACAGTCCCGACGGAATCGGTCGAAGTCGGGTCAGAAGTCACTGTATTGCCCTTTGAGCGTGTCCCGCTGGACAGTACAGTCATTGCCGGCAGCTCTTCTGTCGACACCTCCTCGCTTACGGGCGAGAGCATCGCGCGCGAGGTCACGGCAGGCGACGCCCTGCTCAGCGGGTTCGTCAATGGCAGCGGCCGCTTAATTCTACGTACAACCGCCTCCGCAAAGGATTCCGCTGCTTCGCGCCTGCTTGAGCTGACCGAGCACGCCGCAAGCCAAAAGAGCGGCGGCGAACGCTTCCTCCAGCGCTTTGCAAAAATTTATACGCCGCTTGTTATGGTAATCGGTGCCTTGCTGGCGGTAGTCCCCTCCCTAATTACAGGCGACTGGACGGTTTGGGTGCCGCGCGGGCTGCTATTCCTTGTTTCCGCCTGCCCCTGCGCAATCGTGCTGTCTGTCCCGCTCGGTTTTTTCGCGGCAATCGGCGGCGCGGCGCGGCGCGGCGTGCTTGTTAAAGGCGGACGCTATGTTGAACTGCTTGCAAAGGCGGATATCGCCGTGTTTGATAAAACCGGTACGCTCACCACCGCGCAGTTTAAAGTGAGTGAAGTATTCCCCAGGGAAGGCGTTACAGCCGATGCTGTCCTGCGCGCCGCCGCGTTGGCGGAGCAGAACTCTGCGCATCCCTTCGCAAAAGCAATCCTTACCGCCGCAGGTACAGTTCCGCGCGCAGAGGTCACCAAGGCAGAAGAGCTGCCCGGCGGCGGCGTAATCGTCACCGCGGCAGGGAAAGAAATTCTTTGCGGCAGCAGGCGTATGCTGGAGTCGCGCGGCGTCTCGTTGACCGATTTACCTTCCGCACAGGTCTATGTCGCGGAAAACGGGCAGGCGCTGGGCGGGCTGCGCTGCGAGAGTGAGCTACATGCCGAAGCCGCGCAGGCAATCGCCTCTCTGCGCGATTTGGGCGTGCAAAAGTGTGTGCTATTGACAGGAGATGAAGAAATCGCAGCCAGGCACGCGGCACAGCAATGCGGTCTTGACGCAGTACACGCCGGTCTGCTGCCCGAAGATAAGCTCACCCGGCTGGATGCGCTGCGCCGCGAGGGTACGGTATTTTATGTCGGCGACGGCGTAAACGACGCGCCTGTCCTTGCGCTGGCAGACGTGGGCGTTGCGATGGGCTTTGGCGCGCAGGCCGCAGCCGAAGCCGCGGACGCGGTCGTCATGGGACACTCTCTGTTGCCGCTCACCCGCGCCCGCGCATTGTTCCAGCGCAATCGCCGTATCATGCGTACAAATATAATTTTTGCGCTGACAGTCAAAGCGCTTGTGGTCATCCTGGGCATGTTCCTTTCAAAAACGCCGGTGTGGCTTGCAGTCTTTGCGGATGTGGGCGTCATGCTGCTCACGGTGCTGAACGCCGCGCGCCTGATTAAGTCTCGTAAGGAGTAATACGATTCCGCAATAAGAGTATAAGTATTAATAAAAATCTACCGGTATAGCCGGTAGATTTTCTTGTGCGGACATAGCCCCCTTATAAGGGAGATTCTGACGAATTTGCCGCTTTCGGCTCCTGCCAAGGTCTCCCCCTTGAGGGAGCCTGCGGAGCATCGTTCTCCCTGCCGCCTAATTTTTAGGCGCATTACAGCAACGCAATAATCCTCTCACAGGACTTTCCGTCGATTTCGCCCAGGTG
This sequence comes from Oscillospiraceae bacterium, assembly GCA_031547365.1. Taxonomy (GTDB): domain Bacteria; phylum Bacillota; class Clostridia; order Oscillospirales; family Acutalibacteraceae; genus WRMQ01. Next base: position 3,599 of record JAVBSB010000033.1, read on the forward strand.
AAACGCGGCAAAGGCTTCGCGCAGTCCCTGCGTATCATCCGGTTGCGTAAGTACCTCCATCAGCGCGTTAAAATCGTTTGCGATGTGTCCCGGCGGCAGCTCACGCAGCGGCTTATAAAATCCGCGCTCCCGGGTCATGTAACGCTGCTCGTCATAGGCATATATCACCACCGGCAGCCCCAGCGCCACGGCATCAAAGCACAGTGAGCAATAGTCTGTGATCAGCAGGTCGCAAACGCGTAAAATCTCCGCGGGGTCAGGCGCGCCGGTCAGGTCAATAGCGCCCGTGCCGCTCAGGTCATACCTCCCGTGCATTTTCGGGTGCAGGCGCACCAGCAGCGCCGCCTTCTCGCCGAATCGCGCGCGGAACGCCGCAAAATCGAAGTGATGCAGCAGCGCGCGGTTTTCGTCCGCAGCTTCGCGGAAGGTCGGTGCATACAAGAACAGCTTTTTCCCCTTGCATGCGGGGTATTGCGCGTCGAACCGCGCGCGCAGCGCAGCCTTATCATACGGTCGGGTCAGCATATCCAGGCGCGGCGAACCCAGCGGCAGCACTTGCGCGGCGGGCATCGCGAAGGCTTCCATCCAAAACGGCCGCGTATTTTCGCTGTTGCATATCGCGTAATCATACTGCGGGTTCGGCTCGTCGCCGCTGCTGTGTCCCCAGCGTTTCCATGCGCCGTCGCCGTGCCAGAGCTGTATCAGCTTCGTCTGTTTTGAAAACGGCAGGTAACGCAGCAGGTTAAAGTTGTTGTTTAAAAAAACTGCCCCGGCTGTCGCAAGGTGGTACAACGTACCCGGCCGCCGCCAGTCCGCGATTTTTACAATGTAAAAGCGTCCGTCCGCCTGCAGCGCTTCTTCCATTGCCTCCAGCGCGCCCCAGACAGGAAAGCTGCGCAGCAGCACAACCTTATTTTTTTTCACGGGAAACACGCGGCAAAGCGCAAACACTGCCGCAAGTCCATAGCTTATAAGGCGTTTTAGCATCTTAACCCTCTCCTTGCAGATATTCCGATGTCTGCAGCAATCCGGGGAAATTCCATTGCCGAAGAACCTCAAATGCCGCTACCGCAACGCTGTTTGAAAGGTTCAGGCTGCGCGCGCCGCTGCGCATGGGCAGCCGTACGGTGTGCTCCATGTTGTCCCGCAGCAAATCCTCGGGCAGCCCCTGCGTCTCCTTGCCAAACAGCAGATACACCTGCTGCGGGTAGCCGGGTTCCGTATAGACACGCTGCGCTTTTGTGGAAAAATAATAGTATGGTCCGTGATTGCGCGCAAAAAATTCCCCGAGACCTTTGTAATAGGTGATATCAAGCATATGCCAATAATCCAGTCCCGCGCGCTTGAGCTTCGCGTCGTCGACGGTAAATCCCATCGGCTCCACAAGGTGCAGCCGCGCGCCCGTCGCGGCGCAGGTACGGGCAACGTTGCCTGTGTTTTGCGGAATTTCGGGTTCTACCAGCACAAGATTTAACTGATATTTTTTTTCCAACGAAAGAAACCTCCGGATAATATGGCTTGATTGCGGCACACTAGAACTGCGCAAAGCATAAAAAATCGAAAGGGGATCTCCAAATGATGATGAAAGTACAAGCAAACCAAATCGCAAAAGGTGTAGGCATCGGTCTGGCAGTCGGCGGCGCAGTGGGCTTAGTCGGCGGCGCAATGCGCCAGCCTTCGTACAAGCGCATGGCAAAAAAGGGACTCAATAAAGTCGTCAAGACCGTTGGCAGCGTCATCAACGCTGTTTCCTAAGCGCAGAGAACTAAAAAAGCAAAAGGGCGGGGATATGCTCCCTGCCCTTTAGCATATCATATACTGCAAAAAAAGTAAATGAAAATCTTGTCAAGATCGAATTTATGCGCAATTTATGCGCTTAGAATAATTGTTTCGACCTATCCCGTAAACAAGTAATTTTTGGACACACCGCCTCGTTTTTCTGCATATGATGGCATGACCGGTGAACTGTATGCGCCACTTTTGGTTGTATTACGGATTCCCGGCAAATCCATATAACTTATGCAAGAAACGGAAGATGATATATGGCAACCACAAATTGTTTTGGTCTTTCAGGTTATCCTTATGGATACGGCGGTTATGGCGGCTACGGCAATAACTGCTTCTGCCCCGGCGGCACAGGTATTTATCGGCAGCAGTGCGGCAGCGGCGGCGGGTATTATCCGCCCTACTGTCCAAACCCGCCCTATCAACCCTGCTATCCCGGTTACCCCGGCTATCCCGGTTATCCCTGCTACCCCGGTCATCCCGGCTATCCCGGCTATCCCGGCTATCCCGGCTGCCCCGGTCATCCCGGATTCCCCTGTGGCGGTGGCGGTGGCTGCTGTGGCGGCGGATGCGGCGGTTGTACCTGCGGCGGCGGATGCAACTGCACCTGCGGCGGAACAGGCGCCTGCCCGCCGGATAACGCAAGCTGCAATCGCTGTCCCTGGCTTGATGCCGCGTCAGTCTACGGCGGTATGTACCGCTCTGAGGTAGAGCAATTCACCCTCGCCGCAGGCACCATGGGTGTTTCCCTCGCGATGGACGCCCCCCTGCCCTTGCAAAATGTTGGTTTTAACGGAAACAATACCATCACCATCCAATGCTCCGGCACCTATGAGATCACGTTCTTCGGTAACTTCACCTTCTCAGCTGATACGCGCCTGACCTTCTATGTTAAGGCCAACGGCCGCAAGATCGACGATACCGTCGTAGAAAAAGACGCCGATGCCAATACCATGGACAGCTTTGAGCGTACCGTCATTGTCAATCTCTGCGCAAACACCGCGTTGAGCGGCGTTGTTGATAACGCAGCCCCTGCCGACGGCGGCGCCTCCGGTGTCCTCACCATTCCCGCAAATGGAGTACACCTCGAAGTCATCCGCATCGGCAACTAACTTACTTTTTCTTAAAAGAAAAAGTAAGCAAAAAGAATTGATGCCGCTTCGCTGTGACAAACGAAAGCAGCAGCAAAAGCCAAAGCCGGAGCTTCACGCTCCGGCTTTCAGGTTGTGTAGGGCGCTTACTCCTGTTTCTCGCCGAATTCCTTTTCGTCGCCGCCGCCGCTTTGCATGCCGACCAGCTCCTGCGCGCCGGTAAATGCGTCAACGGAAAGCTTTACGCTGTCAAAAATCGCGGCTTTGATGTCGTCATCGGTTGCGCCGAGGTCAACCGCCCATTTTTTGTCAATAAATGTATTCATGCACATAATATCCGCAAGACCAATGGGGTTAATGCCCATTTCAACGCCGCCCGCCAGTGACTTTTTAAGCATGCCCTTGCCATACGCGCGGAACATCCACTTTGCAATGTGGATGATTTTGCGGTCGGGTTTACCCATGGCGGCATGCACAATGGTAAGAAAATCATCCCATGTAAGGTTGTAATAGCTGATTGGATAGGCATTTGCGCCCTTGTTTTTCTCCGCCGCGCCCACAATGGTCTGCGCAACCTGCCGTACGGTCAGCATCGCCGTG
>JAVBSB010000122.1:0-6559 GCA_031547365.1 Oscillospiraceae bacterium
AAAAAGACGAGGTCGTATAAAACGGCATGGGTTACATAAAAGCAGACCGGGAAATCTCCCGGTCTGCGGCTTGATTTATAGGGCTGACCATGTTATAATAGAGCCAGCATCTATAAGGAGGCGTGCGGGATGAGACACAGCCGTAACAGCGTAATGATAGGCGAAAATAAACTGCCGGGGCATAACCTCGCCCTGCCGTGTGACGAAAGCGGCGAATATGCCTACGGGAATTCGCCGTATAAGCAGAGCCTGGACGGAGGCTGGCGCTTTTTTTGGCAACAGGATTTAAGCGGAGATATAAGCCCCGTGTGCCTGCAGCCGGGGTTTGACGACAGCGCATGGGACGTCATCCCCGTGCCTTCTGTCTGGCAGCTGGAGGGCTATGGAAAACCGTTTTATCTTGCGTCCTGGTTACATAATAAGCATGTTTCTACGAAAAAAAGCGAAATTCCGACGGTGTACGAAAAGACGAACGAGGCGGGAATCTACCGCCGCCGATTTTCTGTCCCTGCGGATTGGAGCGGCAGGCGCATTCTCCTGCACTTCGGCGCGGTTAAGTCTTCGCTCGAGGTCTACGTCAACGGGCGGCGCGTGGGGTATTCCCAGGGTTCTATGACGCCTGCGGAATTTGATATTACGGACTATGTTACGCAGGGTGAAAATCAGCTGACTGCCGTCGTGCGGCGGTTTTCGGCGGGGTATTATCTCGAAGACCAGGATATGTGGAACTTCTCCGGTATTTACCGCGAGGTATATCTTGTCGCAGAGCCGGAAATTTCTATTTTCGATCTTTTTGCTGACGCAGGTCTGGCAGGCGAACCGCAAACCTGCTCGCTCGGCGCCTCAATTACGCTGCGCAATACGGGCGCGGCGCGTCGGGTAAGCCTGTCGGTCTACGTCGACGGAAGGCTGTATAACTCCCAGAGCGTTGCCGCTGAAGAAAGCGCGATGACGCAGGTCTCGTTCGCGCGCCAGGATTTTCCGCTCCTGCTGCCGTGGAGCGCAGAAACGCCGAATCTATACTGGTTTGCTGTGGTGCTGCGTGACGAAAACGGCAGGTTTCTTTCAAAAAAACGTGTGCGCATCGGCTTTCGCCGGATGGAGATCGTCGGCAATGTATTAAAAATCAATGGGCGGCGCGTGGTGATTAAAGGCGTAAACCGCCATGACTTTGACCCGGACCACGGCTGGGCTGTCCCGCGCGAGCGCTATTACGACGACTTATACTTAATGAAGCGCGCAAATATCAACGCAATACGCACCAGCCATTATCCGGATGACCCGTTTTTTTACGAGCTGTGCGACGAGCTGGGCTTTTATGTGATGGACGAAGCGGACGTTGAAAGCCATGGCGTGCGGCGCAAGAACTGTCCGGGCGACGACCCGCTTTGGCGCAATTCCGTCTGTGACAGAGCGCAGCGCATGGTGCTGCGCGACCGCAGCCATGCCTGTGTCTGCTTTTGGAGCCTAGGTAACGAGGCGGGCGACGGCGAAAATTTTACGCACGAACGCAACGCGATTTTGCAGCTGGATCAAGGCCGTCCGATTCATTACGAGGGCGACGCGGATTACACAAAATCGGACTTTATCTCGCGCATGTACCCGCTTGAAGGCTTGGTCGATTTAATGCGGCAGAAAAAAGAGTTCAAGATCGGGCTGTTCGACAACATTGCCAACGCGCTTGCGGCGGACAATAAGGCAATTCCGGCTGCCGCTTACGCAAACCATCCTGTGATTTACTGCGAATTTGCGCACGCGATGGAGAATAGCCTCGGAAACTTCCGCGAATATGTCGAGGACTTCTATCAATACGAGCATATGTGCGGCGGGTTCATTTGGGACTATGTCGACCAGGCAATACGCAACAACCCCCGCTTACAAACAAAAGAGGATATGCCCGCCCGCGCCTGGCTATACGGCGGGGACTTCGGCGAGGGCAAGAGCAGCTATTATTTCTGCGCCAACGGCATTATAGGCGCGGACCGTGTACCCCACCCTTCCTATTATGAAGTAAAGCAATGCTATGCCGATATCGTCGCCGAAGCCTTTGATGCCGCAAGCGGCGGCGTATTGCTGCGCAACCGCAATGTGTTTACGCCTCTGCGCGCTTACGAAATCGGATGGGCGCTGCTCTGCGGCGGAAAAACCGTACAGCAGGGCGTGATTGAATATGCCGACGCCGCGCCCGGCGAAAGCGCCTGGGTTTTCTGTCCCTACGAAGCTTCGCTTGCGGGCGAGGATGAACTGATTTTGACGGTATCGTTCCGCCTGCGCAAAAGCCAGCCATGGGCTTCTGCCGGGTATGAGGTCGGCTTCGCGCAGTATGCTGTGCGAAAAAGTGACGCCGTTGCAATCCCCCGCGGTGACGATACCTTGCGGCTGCAAAAGCAGGGCGGGACCATCACGCTTGAATCCGAGCATATTAAGGTCAAATTTTTGCGCGGATGGCTGCATGCGCTGGACTACGGCGACGGAGAGCTGATCGCCCCGGAGAAAAAGAAAAAAGCCGGGCTGCGCCCGAACTTTTTCCGCGCGCTGACGGATAACGATATGAGCCTGCTGAACTTTGTGCCGTTTCTGGCAAAGCGGCACCCGCTGCGGCTCTGGAAGTGGGCAAGCAAATTTGTCTGGGCACAATGGGTAAGGACGAAGCGCCTGCGCGAGGACTGCGTGCAGCTGAAGGTATATTGGAACCAGTTCCCCGCAATCGTCCCCTTCCCCACAAATGTTACGGAATATACAGTATATGCAAGCGGCGAAATTGAAGTTGCCCACAGGGCGCGCGGGTTCTTTCTGCCTATGCTGCGCATCGGGCTGCGCATGGGATTATGCAAAGACCTGACCCGCGTTAAATGGTATGGCCGCGGACCACAGGAATCGTACTGCGACAGAAAAACCGGGCAAAAAATCCGCGAGTTCGAGATGGAGGTCTCCGAGCTGGAGCATCGCTATATGCGCCCGCAGGAGAACGGCAACCGTACCGATGTGCGCAGCCTGCAGCTGACGCGCGCAGACGGAACGGGGCTGCGCATCGAGGCGGAACAGGGTAAGACGCTCGGCTTCAGCGCAGGCTACTACTCGCAGGAGACAATTGACAGCGCAGACCATTTATATGACCTTGCGGCGGATGATTTCATTCACCTGCATGTCGACGGGTTTCAGCGCGGCGTAGGCGGCGATATGCCCGGCAGCGCTTACCTGCACGCGCCATATAAGCTCAAGCCGGGAAAATACAGTTATCGTTTTTTAATAAAAAAAGCGGAGTAACAAATTGCTGCGGCGCAGAATAAAATGGAAGCAGATATTCCGAAGGAGATGGCTTCCATAATGCAGAACGAAATACCTTATAACCGCGAGGCTGCCGTAATATATGCGCACGAATGGGCGTTTGACCGCAACCCGAAGTATGTCAATTTTGATGATATGGGCGGGGACTGCACAAATTTCATTTCGCAGGCTTTACATGCGGGCGGGGCTATAATGAACACTACCCCCGATGTCGGCTGGTATTTTCATAGCCTGAACGACCGCGCAGCGGCATGGACCTCTGTGCCGTACTTATATAAGTTCTTGACTGCCAACCGGGACAAAGGTCCGTTCGGTCACGAAGTCCCTGTCGAAGAAGTCGAGCCGGGCGATATTATTCAGCTTCACTTTGCCAATAAGGACGATTACTCGCACTCTCTGCTTGTGGAAAAGGTCGGCGACCCGCCGAGTCCCGATAACATTCTTGTTGCGGCGCATTCCTATGACGCAGACCTGCGGCCGCTGAGCACCTACAGCTATGTCAAGGCGCGGGGGATACATATCGACGGCGTCAGACTGTAAGCAAACTTGTGCTTCCGGTCTGCGGAGCCACCTCCCTCACGAAGGGGGCAACCCCGCGTCCCCGAACGGCTCCCTCGTGAGGCGATCGCATTATTCCTCCCCCAGTCCGCCGCATAAAAGCTCCGCGTGGCGGCAGGCAAGGCTTTGCGTAATAAAAGGCGCAGTATATATCAATGGAATAACGGGCAGGCTGAGTAATGCCCAGGGGAGAAAGCCCAGGCGAAAGCGAAGCAGCGCCGCGCAGCGTCCGTTTGTGCGGGCGGCGCTCAGGCATAGGGCGTTGCGCAGCTTACAGCGCGGCTGTTTTGCGAGAATGGGCAAGACAAGCGCATAGCGCTGTACGGTCGCGGCATAAAAGAACCAGCCGACCACAAGCAATGCCGCGCCGCCGCAGACGGCGCCGAGGAACAGTCCCGCGGAAAGCTCGGATTTTTCTGCCTGTAACAGCGTGCCGGCAAACAAAAAGCCGCCCGGCAGTAAATACAGCACAGCCCATACCAGCTTCCGCAACGAAACCGCCAAAACAAAATGTGCGGCTTTGAAAGCCCAGCGGGGCTGCAACCAAAAAAATACGCGCGCGGCAGAGCGCTTCTTTGCGTCCGCGCCGCCATAAAACCAGGCTTCTCGCCCAACGCGCAGTGGCGCGCACAATAACGCCGCAAGCAGAATCATTACAACAGCCAGCCCTGCCTTTCCCCAGAGTAAGCCGGTGTCAACCGAAGCGCTGCGGTTCGGAATCGCGGCAGCCGCCTGGTCCGCCGCAAAGTCAAGCAACAAAGGCAAAAACCCGGCGCCCGCCGCCAGCAATACGCCGGTTAGCAGTAATATCGCCGCAGCGCCCCTGTGTCCGCGCAGCAGCTTCTGCGCCCATGCGCGGGTGGCTTTATTTCTTTGACGTGCATTTTCTTTTACAGACATCGGCAGCCCTACCCTTTTACGTTTTTTCCTGTTTTGCCTATATTTTAAGAAGCGAATACTATTAGTATGGGTAGGTTAAGGGAAATAAATACGCCGCCTTCTCCTGCGAGAAAGCGGCATATTCATTTTTTGTTACATTTTTTGTTGCATTTCCGGAAGGAATTTTTTCATCCGGCAACGACTAAGCAACGGCATAATCAACCTTCCAACAATGCAAAAAGCCGCTCTAACCCAAAGGCTCCCTCGTGAGGGAGCAATACATAAATCAATCAGCGGCCACAGGGGCATTGTTCATTCGCGGGGAAATAGGCTCCGCAGGCCAGGCAGCAGCGCAGCAGCCCGCGGGCTTCAATCAGCTCGATCACAAGGGCTTTCAGCAGCTGCGACAGCGAAGCGTATTCCGCGGCGACGCTCAGCTCAAAGGGATGCCCTTTTATACCGGCGTCATTGACCAGCGCGTCGAACAGGGCTTCGCGCCGGGGCATCGCCTGCGCCTTATAGGCCTCAAGCAGCGTCCCCCATCCCGTGGACATAGTCGCCATTTCTTTTGAGCCGACCACGGAGGTCTCAAGCGAATAGCGCGCCGCAAAGCTCGCAACACGGCTCAGGTCAAACATCTCGTGCGAAAAGGCGTAGGCTGCCAGGCGCGCCACGGGGTCAAACGCCCGCTCTTCGTTACATACCAAAACATGGACGATCATATCCCGCAACAGGTCCAGCCCCCCGCCGACAAAGCCGTTGCGGAAGAACCGCTGCTGCGCGGGCGTTAAATCGCCCAATAGCTTCGGGTCGTTGTTTAAAAAAGCCAGCACCAGCTGCATCGGTCTTGCCAGCTGAATGTGCCATTCCACCTGCTCGCCGCCGAACCGTTCGCGCAGGGTAACCGCGCAGGCTTCGTTGCCGAAGGACCGAAAAACCTCCAAAGACATGTCAAATCCCGCCTTTTGCATAAAATTGCAAATAATCCTCACGATTTGCCCACAAATATCATACTTGATTGTTACTGAATTGTCAAGCCGATCTTATCTTTTAGACTTGACTTTTTCATATGCATTAATTATAATGGTAATGCAAATCTATCTAGAAGGGAGCATGGAGCATGGGTACGCTGGACGCAATTATGACGGTGCTGGCTGATATTTACGGCACGATTTTCTCTCTCTCGCCCGAAACCTCAACCTCACTGTTAGGCGCTACAAAGATCTTTATACAGGGCTTAATGTCCTTGTGGGAAGTTTTACAAAACCTTTTTGCGCTTATGCAGGGTGGTTAAAAGCTGAAAAATTCTATTCGTTCCGAATAAAGCCCGAGCCGGCGTCCATCGCATGGCTTGGGTCTTTAATATAAACAAATCAGGAGTGATTATTTTGTCAGAAGCAGTAAAACTTACCAGAAAAGAAAATGTGCTGCAGACAGTCAAGTATTTCCTTGTGGCGGTGTCCGCAGGGGGAATTCAGGCGGTTTCGTTTACCCTTCTTTCCGAGTTCGTATTTAAGGACGCCGAAAGGACGTATGGCTGGAGTTACTTTATTGCGCTGGTGCTTTCCGTATTGTGGAACTTTACCATCAACCGCAGGTATACCTTTAAAAGCGCGAAAAATGTTCCGACCGCCATGCTGCTGGTGTTTGCGTATTATCTGGTATTTACGCCTGCCTCTATCCTTTGGGGCGAAGCGCTTTCAGGGCTAAACCCAAACAGCAAGCTGCTGTATTACGCCGTATTCGTCGGGACAATGCTCATCAACGGAATCACGGAGTTCCTTTACCAGCGCTTTGTAGTCTACCGCAAAAGCATAAACACAAACGCCCTGGC
>JAVBSB010000102.1:0-3554 GCA_031547365.1 Oscillospiraceae bacterium
CAAGCTGAAGGACGACAAGGGACACCGCTATGTGCGCATCAGCCGCGAGGACTGGCCGAGGCTTACCATTGCCAAGCAGCAGCGTGACGACGACGCGGATTACCTTGGTCCTTATACCAGCGCCTATTCCGTGAAGCTCGCCGTAGAGGAGGCGCAGCAGGTGTTTAAGCTGCCGACCTGCTCGCTGCGCTTTCCAAGGGACATTGGCAAGCAAAGACCGTGCCTGCAATTTTTTATTGAGCGCTGCGCCGCGCCCTGCGCAAAAAAGATCGACCAGGCGGCCTATGTGCAGAGCATACGCGGGGCGGTGGAATTTCTCCGGCGCGGCAGCGCGCAGAGCGAGAAGGATCTGCGGACCGAAATGGAGCAGGCAGCCGAAAACCTGGAGTTTGAGCGGGCGGCGCGTCTGCGTGACACCTTGCACGCGATGGAGCGCCTGAAGGAACGCCAGCACGTGGTGAGCGTTGCGGTGGAGGACCAGGATGTATTTGCGCTTGTGGCGGAGCAGACACAGGCGTGCTGCGCGGTGCTGCGCTTCAGCGGCGGCAAGCTCTACGACAGCGAGCAATTTTTCTTCCCCCGGCCGGAGAATTACGAGCAGGCGCGGCAAGAGCTGCTGGAGCGGTATTATTCGATGCGGGGCGATAAGCTGCCGCGGCGGGTGCTGCTGGACGGCGAAACGGAAAACCCCGCGCTGCTGGAGGAATGGCTCTCTGATATGGCGGGGCACAGGGTGCCGGTGCAGGTGGCGCAAAAAGGCGAGCCCGCGCAGCTGGTGGCGCTCTGCCGCCAGAATGCCGTGGAAAAGCTTGCGCACCGTATTGGACGACCGAGCAAGGGCATGGCGGCTCTGGAAGAGCTGGGGCGGCTGCTGGGGCTTTCCGCGCCGCCGCAATACATCGAGGCCTACGATATTTCGCACACAGCGGGCAGCGACAACGTGGCGGGCATGGTGGTGTTTCAAAACGGCGTGCCGCTGAAATCAGCCTACAAGCGCTTTGCCATCAAGGGTTTTGCGGGGCAGGACGACTACGCCTCCATGGCGGAGGTGCTTACGCGGCGCTTTCGGCGCTATGAGGAAATGAAAAATGAGAAGGCAGAATGCAGAAGTAATGAAGGATTCGGGCGTTTGCCTGACTTAATTTTATTGGACGGCGGAATGGGGCAGGTGCATGCCGTAGAGCCTGTATTGGCGAGCTTTGGGCTTAACGTGCCGCTGTTCGGTATGGTGAAGGACGGCAAGCACAAAACCCGCGCAATCTCCACAGGCGGAGGCGAAATTGCGATAGCGCACACAAAGGCGGCGTTTTCCCTGGTGACAGGCATACAGGACGAGGTGCACCGCTTTGCCATCGCCTATCATCACAAAAAGCACGTAAAAACCGCAATCGATTCCGAGCTGACGAAGATACCGGGCATCGGTCCCGCCCGCGCCCGCGCGCTGATGCTGCATTTTAAGACAATGGACGCGATACGTAAAGCCTCTTTTGAGGAACTGACCGCAGCGCCGGGGATGAACGCGAAGGCTGCCGAGGAAGTGGTACGGTACTTTTCTTAAAAGAAAGGTAACCAAAAGAATTTATTTCGCTTTGCTGTGCTTTTTACCATTACAGAAAAGGTGGTTTAATGAAACGCTTCGCTTGCCTGGTTTTTGTTGCTTTATTTTTACTTCCCGCTTGCGGGCAGGCAGTTTCTGCCGGAGAAACGACAGCGGGAACAAATCCCTCAAAGGGCGCAAGCTATGCCGATGCTTTGCAGGCTAAATACGCAGGCTGGCAGGAGGGGTATTATACAGTATTGTCTGCGCTTTGGGAAGAACATAAGCGGAATCAGACCGAAGATGATACGCAGCAGCGCACTGCGGACAATTACAACTTCGTATGCGAGCTGATTGATTACAATGAGGACGGGATTCCGGAGATGATTGTTTTGCTGGATACTGACCTGGGCTGGGGTTGGATCAAGCGTTACTTTTTTTCGTTTGACGGCAGCAGGGTACGTGATATGTCCGAGTATGATATCGTTCCGAGCACGTGCGTCAACCGAAAGACCGGGGAGGTCAAATTGTTTTCCTATACTGCGGAAGTCGATTACGGCGTGTATGAGGTTTCGCTGGATTTTGAAGCCTATCGAATGGAAATATATCATCTGCCGGAAACAACCTGCGAAACATGGTTAAAAGACTGGGAACCGATAGAGCGCTTGAAAGAGTATGAGTTTTACTGCGATACCCATAATGACGCATGGTCGCATGGCGAACTCACCGCCGAAAAATTTAACGGGACTGCGGATGCCTTTGAGCAAGGGAGTTAAGTTATGCCAGACCAATTTGCGCGTACAGAGCTGCTGCTGGGCAGCGAAGGGCTGAATCGATTGCATAAAGCACGCGTCGCGGTGTTCGGCGTGGGCGGCGTGGGGGGCTATGCCGCCGAAGCCCTGGTCCGCAGCGGCGTAGGCTCGATAGATTTGATTGACGGCGATACGGTAAGCGAAAGCAACCTCAACCGTCAGATCATCGCGTTGCATTCGACGATTGGGAAGCCAAAGGTTGAGGTGATGGCGGAAAGGATCGAGGATATTAATCCGGATTGCGAAGTGACGGCGCGGGTGCTCTTTTTCGACGCAAGCACGGCAGAGCTGTTCGATTTTGCGGCTTACGACTATGTACTGGACGCGATCGACATGGTGACTTCGAAATTGCTGCTGGCAGAGCTTTGCCGCGCCGCGGGGACAAGCCTCATCAGCTGCATGGGCGCGGGGAATAAGCTGGACCCAACGCAGTTTGAAGTGGCGGATATCTTCAGCACAAGCGTGTGCCCGCTCGCGAAAGTCATGCGGCAGGAGCTGCGTAAGCGTGGGATCCCTGCGCTCAAAGTTGTGTATTCCCGCGAGCTGCCTGTAACCCACAGCCGCCCGCCGGGCAGCGTCGCGTTTGTGCCGTCGGCTGCGGGGCTGGTAATGGCAGGGGAAGTTGTGAGGGAATTGATAATTGAGAATGGGAGGGGTTCGTATGAAGCGCGTGCTACTTTGCGTAATGGCGCTGCTGCTGCTTTTTGGGTGCGGAAGAGCTGCGCCTGCTGTGACGACTATCCCTACGACAGAAGACCCTGCGGTTGAAGATACAGAAGAAGAAACCACAATCCGCGCGGCTGTGGTTGGCGAGGGTGTGCGTTGGCGGGTGGTGGATTTTAGCAAGAAAAAAGATGCTGAAATTAAGGCTTGGCTGGATAATTGGTGTTATAACCGTATGAATAGTGGAAATTTAGAGCAGGCGGAGGAAATCAACTTTGATTTGATTGCGAATATCCCGCATGAACCATTGGATGATATTGTTTGGTATGCAGGAACAACAAAAGATGAACGTTACTTTATTGTGCTGGATAACAATACCCCCAATACTTTGCAAATTTATGATATAAAAAATGAAACACAGGTGTTGCGGCTGCCGGTCACTAAGCTTGGCATTACCCATAAAGTTTTTGGAAGCGACTATCCGCTTGAGCGCTGTGCAATACGCAATGAACATACAGTTTATTGGTTCGATGGTGGCTGGG
>JAVBSB010000153.1:0-8927 GCA_031547365.1 Oscillospiraceae bacterium
GGGGGAGGGGGGAGATGGAGGGAGGGGTGGTCTGTGGATGGCGGCTTCTCTTGGGCCGTGGTATGTTGGTGGGCGGGATAGTTCCAGTTGTCCTTTGTTACGGCGCGCGGCAGGAAGAAATCGACTGTATCGTTGACGCTGTCTTCAAGCATCTTCATAATAATGGACTTAAGCTCCTGCCCTTCGAGCACCTGGTTGCGCTGACCGTAAATCAGCTCGCGCTGGCGGTTCATAACGTCGTCGTACTTCAGCACATTCTTACGTATGCCGAAGTTCTGACCTTCAATCTTCTTTTGCGCGCCCTCGATTTGGCGCGACACCATACCGGATTCTATGGGCATGTCCTCGGGTGTGCGCAGGGTATTCATTACGTTGGCAAGGCGCTCGCCGCCGAACAGGCGCATGAGGTCGTCCTCCATCGAGAGGAAAAAGCGGCTTTCGCCCGGGTCGCCCTGCCGGCCTGCGCGCCCGCGCAGCTGGTTGTCAATACGCCGCGACTCATGGCGCTCTGTGCCTAATATGAACAGACCGCCCGCTTCGATGACCTTCGCGGCCTCTACCTTAATCTCTTCCTTGTATTTTTCTTCCAGCTCAGCAAACATGCGCCGCGAAGCCAGAATTTCCTCGTCCTCTGTTTCGGCATAGCCCGTGGCTTCGGCAATAAGCTCCTCGGAAATCTGCATGCGCCGCATTTCGCTTTTCGCAAGGTATTCCGCGTTGCCGCCCAGCTTGATGTCGGTGCCGCGCCCCGCCATGTTGGTGGCGATGGTAACGGCGCCGAACTTGCCCGCCTGCGCCACGATTTCCGCCTCGCGGTCATGGAACTTTGCGTTCAAGACGCTGTGTTTAACATGCTGTTTATTCAGCAAATGGCTGAGCAGCTCGGATTTTTCAACAGATACGGTACCCACCAGCACCGGCTGCCCTTTTTCATGGCAGGCAATGATCTGGTCGATAATGGCATGGTACTTCGCCACCTGGGTTTTATAGACCAGGTCGGGCTGGTCCTTGCGGATCATGGGCTTGTTGGTGGGAGCCTCCACTACGTCCAGGTTATAGATTTCGCGGAATTCCGCGCGCTCGGTGATGGCGGTACCCGTCATGCCCGAAAGCTTTTTATAAAGGCGGAAATAGTTCTGGAAGGTAATGGTCGCAAGGGTCTTGGATTCGTTCTCAATCTTAACCCCTTCTTTTGCCTCAATTGCCTGGTGCAGCCCCTCGTTGTAGCGCCTGCCGTACATGATGCGGCCGGTGAACTCGTCAATAATAAGCACCTGACCTTCCGCCACCATATAGTCCACGTCGCGCTTCATCACGCCGTGGGCGCGGATCGCCTGGTTGATGTGGTGCTGGTAGCGCAGGCTTTCGGCGTCCATAAAGCTTTCAAGCCCGAAAAATTTTTCGGCCTTCGCAATGCCGTATTTCGTCAGGGTCGCGCTCTTGGCTTTTTCGTCGACGAGCACGTCGCTTTCGCCCGCGACTTCTTCGGCGTTTTGCTTGTCGTTCAGTTCCTTGACGCGGCAATAGTCAAAGCTGCGCGCAAGGCTGTTCGCCTGGGTATAAAGCTCTGTGCTGGCTTCGCCGCGGCCGGAAATAATCAGCGGCGTCCTCGCCTCGTCAATCAAAATGGAGTCCACCTCGTCCACGATGGCGAACACATGACCGCGCTGCACCTTCTGCTCAATGTACTGCACCATGTTGTCGCGCAGATAATCGAAGCCCATTTCGTTGTTCGTGCCGTAGGTAATGTCCGCGGCGTAGGCAGTACGGCGCTCCTCGTTTTCGAGGTCATGCACGATCAGTCCCACCGTCAGACCCATAAAGCGGTAGACCTTGCCCATCCATTCGCTGTCGCGCCGGGCAAGGTAGTCATTGACGGTGACAATGTGTACTCCCTCGCCCGTCAGACCGTTGAGGTAGGCAGGCAGGGTGGAGGTCAGGGTCTTTCCTTCGCCCGTGCGCATTTCGGAAATACGCCCCTGATGCAGCAAAATCCCGCCGATGACCTGCACGGGGTAATGCTTTTCCTTCAGCACGCGCCACGCTGCCTCGCGCAGGGCGGCAAATGCCTCCGGCAGCAGGCTGTCCAGCGTTGCGCCGTTCGCAAGCCGCTCGCGGAACTCCGGCGTTTTCGCCTGTAGCTCGGCGTCGCTGAGCTTGCTGTATTCCTCGTCCAGCGCAAGCACCTGCATCGCCTGCGGGAGCAGCCGCTTAAGCTCCTGCGCGGAATAATGATTGGCTTCTTTGAAGCGCTTTTTCAATTGCTTGCGGAGTGCTTTGTCTATCGTTGCCATGGTGTTAATTCCTTTCAGGTAGGGTGCAAAGATTCGTATATTAATTCGTTACATATAGCAGCCCAATTCCAGACGCATTTCGCGGTTTTCAACATCCCGGTTCCCGTAGCAGCAGCGGTCAAATCCGAAAAAAGTAAGACCCTGCGCAAGATAAAAGGCAATCGCGGTTTCGTTGCAGCTCTGGGTTTCCAGTATCAGCACGCGGCAGCCCAGCTCTTTTGCCTGCTGTTTAGCAAAGTCCATGAGCGCGTGCCCGCAACAACAGGTAAGGCACACAGCAGCAAAAGCGCCGCAAGAATAACTGCCAGTGTTCGTTTGCATATTTTTTCATTATCAAGACTTCCTTTCTAATAGTTGCAATCATCGTTCGGATATGCTACTATTATTTGTAGAAAATCCAAGGAGGTATCCTCATGCCGAAACGAAATGATTATATCAGCTGGGACGCTTATTTTATGGGCGTCGCCCTGCTTTCCGCCCGCCGCAGCAAGGACCCGAACACACAGGTGGGCGCGTGCATCGTCAACGCGCATAACCGCATCATGTCCATGGGCTACAACGGTCTGCCTGCCGGCTGCAGCGACGACGAATTCCCTTGGGAGGCGCAGGGCGAGCATTACGATACGAAATACCCTTACGTCTGCCACGCGGAGCTTAACGCGATCCTCAATAACGGCGGTCGGAATTTGGAGGGCTGCAAAATCTATGTTGCCCTGTTTCCCTGCAATGAATGCGCGAAGGCCATCATTCAGTGCGGCATAAAAGAAGTCCTCTACCTTTCAAACAAATACGCCGGAAGCCCTTACTTTGAAGCGGGCGTGCGCATGTTCGCCGCCGCGGGCGTGAAAACCACCCGGCTGAAGCTGGAACAGGAACGCATTACGCTGGACTTTGATCCTGAAAAGGTGTGAGGGCTATGCCGTAGGGCGCGACGCCCCCGGCGCGCCGTTCTTAAGGTTGGCTTTGCGGGCGGCTGGCACGCCGCCCCTACCTGGCTAATCCCTAAATCAACGCTTACCTAGCCCCTGATTTCCAGCAGTACCGGGCAGTGGTCCGCGCCGTGAACGTCGGCAAGAATGGCAGCCTTCGCCAGGCGAGACGACAGCCGCTGCGAGGCAATAAAATAGTCGATCCTCCACCCCACGTTGCGCTCGCGCGCGCCAGCACGGTAGCTCCACCAGGAATAGGCGTCGCGCTGTTCGGGATAAAAGTAGCGGAAGGTATCGATAAACCCGACGGCGAGCAGCTCGGTCATTTTCGCCCGCTCGTCGTCGGTAAAGCCTGCGTTCATGTGATTGTTTTTCGGGCGGGCAAGGTCGATTTCTTCATGCGCAACGTTCATATCGCCGCAGGTTACCACGGGCTTTTTCGCGTCAAGCTTTTGCAGGTACGCGCGGAACGCGTCCTCCCATTCCATGCGGTAGGGCAGTCGAACCAGACCGTCGCGCGAATTCGGCACATAGACATTGACTAGGTAAAAGGACTCGAACTCCAGCGTAATCACGCGGCCCTCCTGGTCATGCTCGGGTATCCCAAGACCGAAGGTCACGTCCAGCGGCTCCACGCGGGTAAAAACCGCAGTCCCGGCATAGCCTTTTTTGACTGCGGAGTTCCAATAGGCATTGTAACCCTCCGGCAGAAACAGCGAAGTATCCACCTGCTCGGGCTGCGCCTTTGTCTCCTGCAGGCAGACCACGTCGGCGTCAAAAGCGGCGAACGCTTCCGCAAAGCCCCACTTGAGGCAAGCGCGGATGCCGTTTACGTTCCACGAAATCAGCTTCATTCAATTAGCCTCCTCTTGCTCTTCCTGAACGGGAGGGCTTTCTTTTTTGCGGAAAACAATCCATTTGCCAAAAACATAGTTCATGACCACCACCACCACCGCCACGAAAGTCCACTTGACAATCAGACGATAGCCTTCATCGGGAGCCATGGCATTTAGCAGCGGTATTTGCGCGCGCTGCTGCCATGTTTCCCACAGCGGCGTGAACCACGGCTCCGCCTTGTCCCATACCACGTCGTTAAACAAAATAGTAAGCAGCGACCCCAAGCCGAAGGAGAACAGGCGGGTAACCGTAAAGGTTGTAGCCTCCTTGACCACGGCACGAGGTTCCCAGCTTTTTTTTTGGAATACAAAAAGCTTATTGACTACGAAACCGAACACCAGCGCAGCGATGAACGCGACCACTAAAGTGAACAAATAGCTGTGGTCACCCCAACGCGGCTTGAGCACCCATTCCAGCCCCTGATAGACAACAAAGTCCACCAGGGTGGTGAGCACTCCGAAAATGATATAGAGGCTGAGCTCGCGCAGCTTGTCCCGCTTTGTCATATTGGACATATGATACCCTCAAAACAAAATAGGGGGACGCAAAGTACGTCCCCCGACCACATTAGTATAAGCCCTCAGGCTGAAAAAGTCAAGAAAAATTTAACAGCCGGGCGGTTGAAAGACCCTTATTCCGTTAGTGTTGTGGTTTCGCCCAGCGGCGTACCGTCCGCGCTGGCCCACACAACAACAAACACCTGCTTGCCCTTGGGATGCAAGACGCCTGCCTCGGGCTGGATGGACTTGACTGTATTCGGCGTGCTGTTGCCGTCATTCGGAAAATCCGTTGTGACAACCTCAAAGCCAAGCTCTTTCAGCTGCGCGGTCACTTCGGCAATCGGCTTGCCGACCACTTCGGGGATCGCAATGTTTTCCGGACCTAAGCTGATGATGATATCAATACGGGTTCCGGCGGGTACTTCCTGGTGCGCAGTGAGGTTCTGCCAAATGATTTGCCCCGCCAGCGAGTTCTGGTCATACTGCTCGCTTGTGTTAAAATCCAGTTTGTTCTCATATTGCAGCCGCAGTGCCTCGTCGTAGGGCTCGCCGCGCAGATCGGGAACGACAACCATTTCCGCAGTCGTCGTAGCCGCTGTGGTTCGCTGACCCAAGACACCGCCGACGAAATCCTTGATGGAGTCGCGGTAAAGAATTGACATTACGATGATCATAACCGCCAGCCCGGCGCCGGCGATGATGAGGGTTGTTTTTGCCGCAACCGCGCCTGCGCTGCGCGGCTTAGGCGGAACGGTTTTAATCTCGGGCTGGGGGATGGACCTCGTCGTCTCGTTTTTCGGTGGAGACATCGGCGCTTGAAAATAAGCGGCGGATTGTGCCACGGCCGCCGGAGAAGCGGAAAGCTCCGCGCGTAAATGCTCTACTGTGCGCGTGCGGTCGTCCGGCAGAATCTGCATAGCGTTAATCAGCGCGTTGATGACATAAGCGGGGATGCGCTCGGCAAACTGCGCCGGCACCATCAGCCTGTCGTTTTGGCGGCGCGCAACGGCGCTGTCGGGGTCGGAGCCGATCATACAGCGGAACAGCACTGCCGCAAACGCATAAATGTCTGTCCAGGGACCCTGCTTGTCTTCAATTCCATATTGCTCAATTGCAGCGTAGCCGTCAGGCAGCTGCGCGGTCAGGTCGCCGTTTGCGGTCCTTGCCTGCCAGATGCTGAACCCCGCAAGGCGGACCTTGCCGTCGGCGCAAAAAAGCAGTGTGTTCGGCGATATGCCCCGGTGCAGAATTCCCTGCTGGTGCAAATGACCCAGCATAGAAAGCACGGGCATCAGCAGAGTGCGCGTGCGCTCCCAAGAGATATAACCCAGCTTGCCCCGCAGAAGAAAATCCCGCAGGGTCATGCTTTCGATGTATTCATAGATGGCGTAAACCGTACCGTTTTCTTCAAACACGTCCGTTACGGCCAGCAACGCCGAAAGCCCGCGTATGCGCTGCAGCTTGCGCCACAGCTCAAGAAAGTTCTGCGCGCAGTCGCGCCAAACAATATCGCAGCCCTGCATAATCATCTGGGTAAGGCAGTCCGGCGCGCGCACGGCAATCGCTTCGGGGAAAAATTCACGTACATACACAGGCTTTTTAACCTGCTCATCAAATGCCATATAGGTAATGCCGTCACCATTTTGATCGACAGCCCGACCTATGCCGATACGCCCCTGCAGCAGCATTGTGCGCAGCGGCAAAAAGGGCGCGCCTTGTTCAAAAACGACCGGTGTGCCGCAGGCTGCGCAGACCGCGGCTCCCTCGAGCGGGCGCATACAGCCGGGGCAGCGTTGCATGATTTCGTTGATCAACTCTTTGACCCCCAATCAGGACGACTTGACGCTCTTTTTTAAAAGCATAACATTTCTCATTTTCAATTCTATCACAAAATTGTGCTTTTGTCAATTCCCATTATGTTGATGAAAAGGCAGAAGGTCGTATCTGTCTCTTGCTCATGTTTTCGTTCTCTTAAAATAAAGAAGCCCAGCCTCTTGTAATTCTATGCTTTTTCTGGCATAATATATCTTGTTATATTGTTGCATTTCAGGAGGTCTTTTATGGATGATTCCGCTTTGCAGGCGCTGACAGATGAAACGCGCGTCGAACTCATTGCGTTCCACAGGCAAAACGGCGTAAGCATCCCCTGTGCGGACGGCGTAATTATAACCGAAAGCGCACGCATTGCGGCGGGCGTAATAATACTTCCGGGCTGCGTCCTCAGCGGGGCAACGGAGATCGCCGCGGGCTGCACAATCGGTCCGAACAGTGTGCTGGAGGATACGGTTGTCGGCACAAATACAGTACTCAACAATGTACACGCGCAGCAATCCGCAATCGGCGCGGATTGCGAAATCGGTCCGTGGGTACGGCTGCGCCCGGGTACGAAGCTGGGCAACGGGCTGCGCATCGGTAATTTTGTGGAAATTAAGAACAGCGAAATCGGCGACAGGACAAAAATTGCGCACCTGAGCTATATCGGCGACGCGCAGTTCGGGCAGGACATCAACGTGGGCTGCGGGCTGGCGGTCGCGAACTATGACGGCAAGACAAAATTCCGCACAGCTGTCGGCGACGGCGCATTCATTGGCTGCCACAACAGCCTGGTTGCGCCCGTGACGCTTGGCGCAGGGGCATACACCGCCGCAGGGTCTGTGATCACAGAGGATGTACCCGCAGAAGGCTTCGCAATCGCGAGGGCGCGGCAGACCAATAAGCCCGCCGGAAAAAAAAGCACGAAAACAGGAGGGAAGGTTTGAGCTTTTTTCGTAAGCCGGGTCCGCCGCAGTGGATCATCGCGGGATTAGGCAACCCGGAACAAAAATACCGATATAACCGCCACAACGCCGGGTTCTTGTGCCTGGACGTGCTGGCGGAGGCATACCATGCAAAAGTGGACAGGCTGAAGTTTCATTCGCTGACGGGCTTCGCGGAAATCGGCGGGCAGCGCTGCCTGCTGATGAAGCCCAATACATACATGAACCGCAGTGGGCAGGCCGTGGGTGAAGCCGCGCGTTTTTATCAGATTCCGCAGGAGCGCGTGCTGGTGATTTTTGACGAAATCGCCCTGCCGCCGGGCGTGCTGCGCATCCGCCGCAAGGGCAGCGCGGGCGGACACAATGGAATTAAAAGTATGGTGGAGCACCTGGGCGGCGAGGAATTTCCGCGCATTAAGCTGGGCGTGGGGCAAAAACCTGACGCGGACTGCGACCTTGCGGACTGGGTGCTTTCGGACCTGAGTAAAGAAGAACAGAAAGCACTGCGGGTTGCCTGCGGCGACGCCTGTAAGGCGGTTGAATTGATCGTAAACGGCGAGATCGAAACGGCCATGGCGCGGTATAGCCATTAAATTGCATAGAGAGGAAGAGAGATCATATCCGTTGCATTGGATTTCTATCTAACACGCCACGGGCAATCTTTTGGTCAAACAGTGGTTGACGGTGTCTATTTGCAGCGCACTGAACCAGAACAGCGGCCGCCCGGCGTAGAAACAGGGCGAATGGAGGACGATTGGTTTCTCAGCCCTCTTGGAGAGCAGCAGGCTGAATTGCTGGGAAAAAGCCTTGCGGAAACGCAGTTTGATATCATTTTTTGCAGCCCGCTGGAGCGGGCGCAGGCCACCGCGCGCGCAGTGGAGCAGCGGCAGCGCCGCCGCCCGCCTATTGTTGTTATGCGTGACCTGCTGGAAGTCGGCGACTATGGCGAGGAGACCCCGGCGGAATGCCACGCCCGCGCCCGGCGCGTCTTTCTTTCCATAAAGGAGCAAGCGCGGGAAGGCGCATGCGTATTAGTAGTTGCGCACGGCTCCTTCAACAACCGCCTGCTCACCGCGCTGCTGAACCTGCCCGCGCCGGACGTGTTGTTTCGCTTTGGGCAAGACAATACCGGACTGACACGTGTTATCTTTTATGGCGAAGACACCCCAAAGTGGGAGCGGATCCGCCTGGAGCGTCTGAATGACGTAAGTCACTTGAAGTTTTGAACGAAAGGATCCACCTGTGCCGAATCTGAATTTAACCGATCTGCGCAAAAAAGCAATGACCCTGCCGCAGCTGCCCGGCGTCTATCTGATGAAGGACAGCAAGGGCGGGATTGTTTACATCGGCAAGGCGAAAAGCCTTAAAAGCCGCGTGAGCCAATACTTCGGCGTGGACGACCAGCACGGACACGGGTATATCTCCGCCGGATTGGAGCAGGTAAGCGACTTCGACTATATTGTGGTCAATTCGGAATACGAAGCGCTGGTGCTGGAAAATTCGCTGATCAAACAGCACGCGCCCAGATATAATATCAAGCTGAAGGACGAC
>JAVBSB010000056.1:0-6431 GCA_031547365.1 Oscillospiraceae bacterium
CGGCAGCTGCTGGTCATATTTGTCGATTTTCGACGGTCGTTGAATATACAGCACATCAATATTTTGCGCGCGCAACTCGTCGCGCAGGGCGATGATTTGATCGGCTTCGGGGATCATGTCCTTTTCCGCTTCCAAAAAGGTCAGCCAGCCGTTGTCCATCGTCACTACGTGCCGCGTCGGGTCAGCGTCATAGATGATGCGCTTGCCCATTCTGCGCTGCAGCGTACTGTTATAGTCGATGAATTTCTGCTTGTCGCGTATTTGTTTGAGCGACGATTCAATTTCGCTGCGCATGGACAATACCCTTAAATAAGCGGTGGCACCCTTCGGCTTGATATCTTTAAAGACATCTTTTTCAAAATAGGAGGAGACACCAAAACCCAATACAGCCAGAAAAAACAGAAAAATCAGTATGTTCTTCCAATTTGCCAATAACTTTTTCATGACGTCTCCTTTCTAAAAATTAAAGTAAATAAACGGATTATAAGCGCCCTTCACCATATAGGTGAGCGCGATTAAAAATACGATCATTGATAAAATCAGGTTGATAAGGTCTGCGGCATGTCGCGGCATAGGGCTGCGGCCGGCTTTAAATTTTTTCGACAGCCAGGGTGCGATCGGCATTGAGAACAGTACGCCCGCCGCAAAGAACCACGCGTTTTCGCGCAGATAAAACAGCGCGCTTGCGTCCCACAGCGCATTGCCGATACCGAACATGTGTCCCAGGTATTGCCACGCTTCAGTCAGGTTGTTTGCGCGGAACAGCACCCATCCGATCAGAACAAACAGCAGGGTGTAGACATGACCGAATTTCCCTAACTTTTTCTCAAAGCCCGTAAGTTTTTCCGTCGTGATCAGCACGAAATACATCAAGCCCCATACGACGAAAGTCCAGTTCGCGCCGTGCCATACGCCGGTTAAGAACCATACGACGAACAGGTTAAACACCAGCCGCCCCTTGCTTTTTACGCGGCTGCCGCCCAGCGGAAAATATAAGTAGTCGCGGAACCACGTACCCAGCGAAATGTGCCATCTGCGCCAGAATTCCGAAACAGAGCTTGAGATATAAGGATAATCAAAGTTTTCCAAAAAGTGAAAGCCAAACATTTTGCCGAGACCGATTGCCATGTCAGAGTAGGCAGAAAAGTCAAAGAATATCTGAAACGCATAGGCAAATATGCCGACCCAGGCAAATCCGGCAGAGGGCGATTTTGCGGCAAACGCAGAGTCGGCAAGAATCGCAAAGTTGTTTGCTAAAATAATCTTTTTCGCAAAGCCTACAATGAACCGCTGTATGCCTTCCGAAAAATCCTTAAAGGTCTCCCTGCGGTTGTCAATCTGCTCCGCGATGGTCTCGTAGCGGACGATGGGTCCCGCGATCAGCTGCGGAAAAAACACGACATAGAGTGCCACGTTCATCGGGTTTTTCTGTACCTGCCCATGTCCCCGGTGTACGTCGAATACATAGCTCATCGCTTGGAACGTGAAAAATGAAATGCCGATTGGCAGCGCAATATTAACGGAAATCGACGAAAACCAGCCGCTTTGAATCACCGCCTGCATGTTTTTCACAACGAAGGTCAGGTATTTAAACACAAACATCAGCCCGAGGTTATAGATTACCGTCAATACCAGCGTAAGGCGTACGATCCGTTGCTTATCTTTGTATCTATGTACCAGCAGGGCAAAAAACCAGTTCATAAGGATCGACAGGATCATCAGCGCAACGAAATATGGTTCGCCCCAGGCGTAAAACAGCAAACTCAGCAAGGTTAAAAACAGGTTCTGCCCCTTGCGCGTTTTTTTAAGCAACACAAAGTTGCCGAACAGCGCTATGGGCAAAAAGCCAAACAAAAACACAGTACTGGAAAAAACCAAGTTGTCACCCCTATCTTTGTTCAAACATCCAATGTCTAAAGCCTAGTTATGGCAGCCGCAGATAGACACAAGGTCCACAACGCCGCGGGGTTGGTAATCCGTCTCGCAGCAGTGAGCAGGGGGTTTCGCTGCCCTGCAGGCAGATTGGCGTATCCTGCGGCGCGGTAATGCGCGGCGAGCGCGACTGCGTTTGCTGCTCCAGCCAGTTCGACTGTTTTTTTAAGTGCTCGCTGTTCCAGATTTCCAGGTGATCCGATACGCCCAGTAACGAGAGCAAACCGCCTCTGGGCGCGTCAAGGCATTCCATCAGGCGGCGCGGCAGCACAAACGTACCGTTTGCCTCCGGTTGCAGCTGCGCCACAGAGTGCTGCATACTACGCAAATAGTTATTTACGGAAGGTAAATCGTCCATAAACGCCGCACAAAGCTGATTGTCCACGCGCACAAGCAAGGCTTCCGCCTGTTCTTCATGGCATATGTAAAGAAACTGCGCGCCGAAGCAAAGCAGACGCGGATTATCGCCCCACATCCTGTGTATTTCCTTGCGAATACGCGGCGGCAGCATAACTGCTCCTTCGGGACTCAGCGCAAGCGTATATCTACCCTCAAACAAGCTCTTCTTCCTCCTCGGCGCACGCGCAGAGCGTGCCTTCCATCCAAATAAACTTCCGTCCGAATACTACAAAAAATTTTTCCAGCATATCACCCATATAAATTCGCTCGCCCAGCGTACAATCAGGCAGCACCAGCGATTTTACTTCGTGCACGCAACAAGCCCACAGTGTGTTCACAACATGCGTGATCCCTGTAATATGCGGAAACACGCCCTGCCCGCCCACGCGCAGCAGCATTTCTCTGTTTTGCAGCGAATACTGTACCAGTGCGCCGCGCGCCGGCACGGAGTACCATAAGTCCACACCGTCAAACGCAAGGTCATAGGCGTCATAGCCCTGATAATCGAGCGCAAACGAAGCGCCGGGGCGTCCGTCGGGGCGGAACAGCTGTAATACCGAATCCGCACGCAGCACAGCGCAGCCGCCGTCCGGCAGGCGCGCGGCACGGCAGGTGAAATATTCCATTAAATTCTCAGCGATATATGAGCCGATTTCGCCAAATTTCAGCTGCAGATAAGCGGATTCCGTAATTGACCGCGTTTGCAGGCTGCCCCAATCGCATAAATGAAAAGACGCGAAAACGGAGCCGTCCGCCTTCGTATCTCTTTTTACGTATGCGATTGCCTGTGTGTTTGCCGCAACGTCCACAACCTGCGTTGCAATCGTGCTTAATTTCATGGCAGGTTCCTAACCCCTATTTCCTATCTCCTTAAAAAACAACTAAAAAAACCCCGCACAGCCGGAACGGCGTGGAATGACCTGCCCGTAAAGCAGGTGGGTTGCCTCCCGGTACGTTCGCGCTCCCTTCGTCCAAACAGGCGCAAAGCCTGTCCGGGAGGTCTGCAATCCGGCACCGGAGAACGGCCCCCGTTGGTATGGTGTAGGGCCATCCAGTCCGTAGTTATCGCACTGCGCAGGAGTTTTAATCGCTTCGATCTAATTTGGTGTGCTGTAGGGCGCGACGCCCTCGGGGTATTCATTCCTTGGGCATCCGCCCCTACAGGGTAGTTGACACGCCAGCCCAAAAATGAACAACTACGCAAGGTCGAAGGGGATTCCGAGGCGTTCGGAAAAAATTTGCCCAACGCTGTTAAACTCAGCCTCATCCTCAAGGATGGAAAGATACGTTTCGCCGTCTTCTTCTTCCACTCGCAGCAGGATCAATTCGTCGTCGCCGTCCTCATCCTCATCCGCTTCGCCCACGAGAGGCGCCAGAGCAATATAGGTACCGCCTTCTAATTCAACGCGGTCAAGCTCTTCAAATACATGCTCCTTGCCTTCTTCGTCTACGACGCTGACGATATCGTTGCCGTAATCCTCCAGCACCTCGCTGTCGAATTCCTCAATGTTGTCCCCTTCGCGAAAGATATCCTGCTCCGCCATACGTTGCCCTCCTTTGCGGCACAACAACCGCTTTCTGTAACCATATTTTAACCCATCCATACAAAATAGTCAAGGCTTTTTTGTGATTTTACAGTTCAAAGCAAGTCGTTTGGCTCTATTTTCCACAAAATGTTCGCAGGCAATCAGAACTTTTCCAATTCTTCGTCCGAAGGGATTTCGTCGCTCATCTCGCCGCTGAGAAATTGCTCATATGCCGACATATCAAAATAGCCGGTCCCCGTCAGCCCAAAGAGAATTGCCTTGCTTTCGCCGCTTTCCTTGCAGGCAAGCGCCTCATCAATCGCTCCGCGAATGGCATGCGCGCTTTCGGGCGCAGGAAGTATGCCCTCCGCGCGGCTGAACAGTGCCGCTGCCCGGAATACGTTGGTTTGCTCGCGCGAAATCGCTTCCATATAGCCGTCGTGGTAAAGCTGGCTGAGAATCGGCGACATCCCGTGGAACCGCAGACCGCCTGCGTGGTTTGCGCCGGGAATAAAGCCGCTGCCCAGCGTATACATCTTCGCCATGGGGGTGATCTGCGCTGTGTCGCAGAAGTCATATGCAAAGCGGCCGCGCGTCAGGCTGGGGCAGGAGGCGGGCTCCACTGCAACGATGCGCGGGCTTGCCCTTCCCAGAATTTTGTCCTGCACGAAAGGCGCGATCAGCCCGCCCAGATTAGACCCGCCGCCCGCGCAGCCTACGACAACATCGGGGTATTCATCGACCAATTCCATAGCCTGCTTGGCTTCCAGACCGATGACGCTCTGGTGCAGCAGCACCTGATTCAACACCGAGCCCAGTGTGTAGCGATAGCCTTCGGTGGTTGCGGCTTTTTCCACCGCCTCAGAAATCGCGCAGCCCAGCGAGCCGGTGGTATTCGGCATACGTTCCAAAATACCACGCCCCGCGTTCGTAGTATCGCTCGGACTGGGAATAATTTCTGCCCCAAAGGTGCGGATCACGCTGCGGCGGTAGGGCTTTTGCAGATAGCTGCCCTTGACCATATAGACCGTGAGCTTCAGCCCAAAATGCGCACATGCCATAGCCAGCGCCGTACCCCACTGCCCTGCGCCCGTTTCGGTAGTCAAGCCTTCGAGCCCCTGCTGCTTTGCATAATAAGCCTGTGCCACGGCGGAATTAAGCTTGTGGCTGCCGGAGGTGTTGTTGCCCTCAAACTTATAATAGATGCGCGCGGGGGTGTCCAGCTCTTTTTCCAAGCGGTACGCGCGGTGCAGCGGCGCAGGGCGAAAGGTCTTGTAATATGCTTGTACCTCTTCGGGGATGTCAATGTACTGCGTAGTGTCGTCCAGCTCCTGCCGCACAGGCTCTTCGCAAAAAATAGGCGTCAAATCCTCTGCCTTGAGCGGCTCCTTTGTAGCGGGGTTAAGCAGGGGCGCGGGCTTTATCGGCATATCTGCCCGCAGGTTATACCATTGTGTTGGCACGCCGGCTTCGGGTAAAATAATGCGGTTGGGGATGTTGGTTTTCATAATGATTCTCCTTTTTATCTAAAAATGCTTAATTCGTAATGCTGAATGCGTAATTTTGCTGCGGAGCACCTTCATTGCGTACTACGCATTAAAAAAAAGCCCCAATGAACCCAAACGGTCCATTGGGACAAGAATTTAATTCCTTATTCTTGCGGTGCCACCCAATTTGCCAAGAATTGCGCGTTAAAACAATTCTTTAGCCTCTCATTTCACGCACATTCATGCATGCTTCGCGGATCACGGGTGAAGCTCCCGTCGGGCATTACTAAGAGGCTGCGCTCCGTTCTTCCCGCCCTCGCAAGTCCATTCCGCATGGTTCGTGCCGCCGCAATCTCACCGCCTGCGACTCTCTTTGCGCCCTGCGCCATGTGTACTATTCTTGTTCATCGGTTTAAATTATTTGATTAAAAAAGATTATAGCACAAAGCGCTATAATTGTCAAGAAAAAATTTTAACGGTCTGATATACAACAGTAAAATTACTGCTTCGCTCATATTATTCCTTGCTTTCTGCGGCAACTGATGGTATAATCAAATTGGTAACATCGTATTTCATTTCGGAGGTTTTTATGGAATATTCACCGAAAGAATTAATATCCCTTGCGAAGGATTTATTTGCCGAAGAGCGCAGCATCAATCACCTTGAAGGCTGGTTTTTAGTGCGTGAGGCGGCGATGAACGCAAAGGTTGACGCCGCCGCAAGCAGCGAACAGCGTGCCGCGCAGGAATTGCAGACAATCATCAGGAATTTGCCGCTGAGCCTATCGGATTCTGCTGTTTTCGCGGGTACGCAACGCGACGCCTTTGCGCGCAGCTATGCCCTGATTAACCCTGAATTCCGTGTAGAAACCTTCAGCGGATATTGTGACCCGACAGCTGTGTTCGGCGATATTCAGCCCACAAAAGACATTACGCAGGCGCGCATCAATGCCCTGCGGGAGCGCACACGCCAAAGCGAGTATGTCACGCAGCTGATGAAGGTCTACGACACGCACGGTCGCAGCATGAGCGAGGTTGCGTTCTTCGTCGAACAGGTCACCGGGCATTTGATTCCCGATTTCCGCCCA
>JAVBSB010000080.1:0-2823 GCA_031547365.1 Oscillospiraceae bacterium
GTGACAGACGATAATTCCAGCAAAGTTATCGTCTGTCACAGCGAAGCGATTTATTTTACGCCTGCGGAACGTCCTCATCCGCGACAGCAGACCTTTGATTCATTTTGTTGAATAACAAGCCGATGCCCAGCGTGACAAGCGGGAGCCAGATTTCTTCGCCGATTGGAAAATCCACCGGCAGAATCCATGAAATGACGGAACCCGCAGCTCCAACAACCAAAGCGCTGATTTGTGCCCAGTTAAACGGTTTTTTCGTAAGGCTTGCGTTTCTCTTTTTGATCTTCATCATACATATCCTTTCAGGTAATAATTCACTGTCTTACCGCAATCCCGCGCCCCGCGAGATAATCCTTCACCTGCCCTATGGTCAGCTCGCCGAAATGGAACAGCGAAGCCGCGAGCACGGCGTCCGCTTTACCCTCAGTAAAAGCATCATAAAAGTGCGAAAGCTGCCCCGCGCCGCCGGACGCAATTACGGGAACATGCACAGCTTCGCTGATTGCACGGGTGAGGGGTAGGTCATAACCGTTTTTTTGCCCGTCCTGGTCCATGCTGGTCAGCAGGATTTCGCCTGCGCCGCGTTCCACGGCTTCCTGCGCCCAGGCAACCGCATCCATACCGGTGGGCAAGCGGCCGCCGTTGAGATAGACCTCCCAACTGTCCGTAGGACAGTTTGCGCCGCTCGGGCGGATTTTCGCGTCAATGGCACAGACTACGCACTGGCTGCCAAACTTTAAGGCTGCTTCGCTGATGAGCTCGGGTCGGCGCACAGCGGCGGAATTTACGCCGATTTTGTCCGCACCCGCATGTAACAGGCGGGTAAAGTCATCAACACAAGTGATGCCGCCGCCCACAGTGAACGGAATAAAGATGGAGCTTGCGACTTTTTCTACAATGTCGACCATGGTGCCGCGCCCTTCATGCGTAGCCATAATATCCAGTAAACAAAGCTCATCTGCCCCGGCCTTGTCATAAGCTATGGCGCACTCCACGGGATCTCCCGCGTCGCGCAGCTGCACAAAGCTGGTGCCTTTTACAACCCTTCCGTTTTTGACATCGAGGCAGGGAATAATACTTTTGGCGTAAGGCATGGGATTCTCCTGTATTTATCAAATTAGCTTGCGATATAATCACCGCCGGTACCCTTGGCATTTTTTATGCTTGTGGAGCCGTAGATGTTATCCTGCATGCGCTGCGCCTCCTGCGCGTAATTCACGATTAAGACACGCTGGTTGTTGACATAAGCGGAAAGGCAGGTTGCGTCTTTTGCGTCAGGCAAAGCAGGGGAATAATATTGTATTACATCATAGTTCAGCCAGCCTTGGCTGAATGCGTCCTTGGTCAGCGCATTGACTTCGTCTTCGGTTAAATCCGTGCTGACCTGCCGTAATATTTTTGAAAGCGCTTTTAATATCTGCCCGGGAGAGGATTCGCGCGCTCTTTCAATGATGGCCATCAGCAGCTGCCGTTGCCGCGTGGCGCGCGCGTCGTCCGAATCAAAATTAATGCGGCTGTAAATCAGCGCCTGCTGTCCGGTGAGCTTAACCTGTTCGCCGCTTGGGAATTTGCCCTTCACGCTCGGCGCGGTGCTGTTAATGTAATCAGCGTCGGCAAGATTAATGTCGAGCGTTACGCCCCCAAGGGTATCTATGAGCTTTGGGAAGGAGTCAAAATCCACGCAGATATAGTCGTCAATCGGGATTTTGTAGTTGGCAGAGAGTGTTTTCATCAGCGTAGCCGGACCGCCGAGAGAATAAGCGGAGGCGATGCGACCGACCTGGGTGCGCGGATTATCGGTGTCGCGGGTGAGGTCAATATAGGTGCAGCTGTCGCGCAGAAATGAGGTGACAATGATGTCGCGCTTTTTTTTGTTGATGGAAACTAAAATGATCGCATCTGCGCGGCCGCCGCGCGTATCGCCGGTTTCGGTATCAATCCCGCACAACAGTATATTCAGCACACTACGGTCGTTCATTAAAGCCTGGTCGTTGTTTGCCCACTGCGCAAGCGATAATTCAAGGCGGGGCGCGTCCACCTGACCGTGGTGCAGATTGACTTCGGCGTTGGTAACCTCCGTCGGCTCTGCAATTGCGTGCGGCGGAAAATAATAGCCCTCATCGCGCGGAATTCTGGAGTTGAGGCTGCGGTAATAGAAAAAACCGCCCGACGCTGCAAGGGTCAGGACCAGAATGGCTGCCAAAAGAGCTGTACGCCAGCGTTTTCGGGCTGCTGCGCGGACAGACGCTCGAAATTGCTTCAATCAGTGCACCCCTACAAAAAATTCAAAAAATTATTGCTGCTGTTCCGTCGTTTCTGTACGCCCGAAAGGCCAAATAGGAAGCGTGGGCAAAACGCGTTCCGGCTGCGTTTCTTCCTGCGGCTCGGTTTCGTTCGGGATATCTGAGCCGTCGCTGTCCGTTTCGCCGAACGCATCGGTCTGCGCTTCAGTTTCTTGTTGGTGTTGACTTGTTGTTCGCACGGGTTTTTCGTACTGCAAGGCGCTGCGGAATAAAGAGGAAATATAAGCGTTGCGCTGGCTGTCATTGGTCAGATCAATATTGCTTTCGCCATAAAGCGCCATTTGTACCTGCTGTGCGGCTTTCGGATAGTCCACAATGAGGATGGACATACCGTTGATTGTGCCGTTAATGGCGTTGCTGTCTGTGCCTGTTACGGTGGGAGAATTCATATTGACCATGCCGAAGTCAAGCCAGCCGATGCCGCCGGGGATCATGGTAAACAATTCCGCGCGGCTATAGTTTGTTCTTACATAAGGCAGCGTAAGGTCCAGCGCGTTATAAAGCCTGCCGACGCTGGCGCCCT
>JAVBSB010000176.1:0-3667 GCA_031547365.1 Oscillospiraceae bacterium
TTGTCGGTTTTGGACTTGCCAAAGATTTTGGTGCGTGCTATAATATACGACGCGATGTATGTTTGACAGCGCAGCGTTTGATTTCCAACACGATTGAATTGAGGTCATCATGCGATATGAAATGCGAGAAAGCCGCAAGACGTTATATACCAAACGGACGCTTGAAGACGGCTTGATCGAACTGATGAAAGCAAAACCCTTCGATAAAATTACCGTAACGGAGCTTTGCGCCCACTGCGACATCAACCGCTCCACATTTTATATGCATTATGAAGATGTGTATGCGCTGCTGTGTTCCATTGAGGAGGACGTGCTTGAATGGGAGCGCCAAGTAATCAGCGACCTGAGCGGCAGATGGGTTGAGGGACGGGAATCAACACTGCGGTCTATGGAGCGCCTGTTTTCATATTTTGTAGAAAACAGCAAATATCTGCAGGTGTTGATGAGCGAGCGGGGTGACATTTATTTTCAGAAACGATTTTTTGAGGCCGCATACCGTATGTGCGACCTTTCTGCCATGCGCGGCAAACAAAGAGGTCCCCTCGCTGAGGATCCACGCTTTATTTTTGTCGTCAACGGCGGTGTCGGATTGATGCAATACTGGCTGAAAAACGGACTAAAAGAATCCCCGCGAGCAATCGCGGAGCTTGTGTATGATATGGCGCTGCCGTTGATTCACGCGCAACGTTCCTAAAAAGCTAACGAAACATAAAAAAACAGACGTTAGGCTTCATCGTCTAACGTCTAAACTCTAACTTCTAAGTAAGCATTGATGAAAGCCGTTAACCCTGTAAGGGCGGCTCGCAGCCGCCCGAAAAAAATCAATAACAGCGTTCGGGCGATTGCGAATCGCCCCTACAAAGAATAAATCAGCAGTTACCTAAGGTCTATTAGCTCACATCCGCCAGCTCAAGGTACTTATGCCCGTGGGCCGCGATATGTTCCTTACGCCCGGCGAGATTGTCGCCTTCCATCAGCTCAAACATGTCTGCGGTCGCCTTGGCGTCCGTAGGGCAAACCTGAACCAGGCGGCGCGTGGCAGGGTTCATGGTGGTGAGGTTCATCATGTCGGCGTCATTTTCACCGAGACCCTTTGAGCGTTGTATGGTAAACCGGCGTTCGCCTATTTCCTGCAAGGCCTGTACTTTTTCGCGCTCGGTGTAGGCGAACCAGGTCTCGTTGCCGCAGCTGATTTCGTACAGCGGCGACTCCGCTATATAGACCTTCCCCGCCTGAATAAGCGTAGGCATCAGGCGGTAGATCATGGTGAGCAGAAGGGTGCGGATCTGAAATCCGTCATAATCAGCGTCGGTACAGATGATGACCTTGTCCCAATTGAGGTTGTTTAAGTCGAAGGAATGCAGCTCTTTCGCTGCTTTTCCTGTGACCTCCACGCCGCAGCCCAGCACCTTAATCAGGTCGGTAATGATCTCATTCTTGAAAATTTTTGCGTACTCGCTCTTAAGGCAGTTGAGGAGTTTACCGCGCACAGGTATAATCGCCTGGAACTCGCTGTCCCGCGCCTGCTTACAGGCGCCCAGGGCGCTGTCGCCCTCTACGATGTAGATTTCGCGCCGGTCGGTATCGCGGCTGCGGCAATCGACAAATTTTTGTACGCGGTTGGTGAGGGCGTTGCCGCTTTGCAGCGTCTTTTTGATGGACACGCGGGTCTGCTCCGCTTTAACGCGGCTGCGCAGGTTAATGAGCACCTGCTCGGCTATTTTATCGGCATCGGCAGGGTTCTCGAGAAAATAGACCTCCATTTGGTGACGAAAAAATTCTGCCATCGCCTCCTGGATAAAGCGGTTATTGATGGCCTTTTTGGTCTGGTTCTCATAGGAGGTCTGCGTGGAAAAGCTCGAAACCACCAGCAGCATACAGTCGGTGACGTCCTGAAATTTTATTTTTGCTTCTCCCTTATTGTACCTGCCTTTTTGCTTTAGATAGCTATCCAGATAACCGACAAAGGCGCTTTGCGCCGCCTTTTCTGGCGCGCCGCCGTATTCGAGATAGCTCGAGTTGTGGTAGTATTCTTTTAGCTGGTGATCCTTTGAGAACGCCACGGCGCAGGTAATTTTTAACTGATAATCCGGCTGGTCCTCGCGGTCGCGACCGGTACGCTGGGTCTGCCAGAACTGGATATCCGTAAACGTATCGCCGCCGCTAATCTCCTTGATGTAGTCAACGATGCCATTCTCGTAGTAATATTCAAATTCCTCAAACTTTCCCGACGACAATTCGTTGCGCAGCAGAAAATGCACGCCCTGGTTCACCACGGACTGACGGCGCAGCGTCTCCTGAAAAAACTCGAGCGGCACGGCAATATCGGTAAAAACCTCTAAATCGGGCTTCCAGCGGAACCGCGAGCCTGTGTCCTTCTTCTTATAGTCCTGTCTTTGCATGTCGCCGACAATGTTGCCTTTTTCAAAATGCAGGGTATAGCACGTACCGCCGTATTTGATTTCGGCATCCATCCATTCGCTGCTTTGCTGCGTGGCGGTCAGACCCAGACCGTTCAGCCCGAGGGAATAGGTATAGCTGCCGCCTTCGTTTGTGTCGTATTTTCCGCCGGCATAAAGCTCACAGAAGGCCAGCTCCCAGTTATAGCAGCCCTCGCGTTCATTCCAGTCCACGGGACAGCCGCGACCAAAATCCTGCACCTCTATACTGTGGTCACAGAATTTCGTCACAACTACGCGGTTACCATACCCTTCGCGGGCTTCGTCTATCGCGTTGGAGATAATCTCAAAAATAGAATGCTGACAGCCCTCCAGCCCATCAGAACCGAAGATTACGGCGGGGCGCTTACGTACACGTTCGGCGCCTTTTAACTGGGTTAAGCTATCGTCTGTATATTCCTTCTTTTTCGGCATGTAAATGCAATGCTCCTTATTTTATGTTTGTGCCGCCAAACAGGTTCAGATACCGCACTGTGACAGGTGGATGCGAGGCGTCGTAGGGGCGACCGGTGACTGCCTTCGCGTCGCAGCCGCCGAAAATAGAGGTGCCCGCACACTCTACGCGTACGCCCTGCGGCATCTTTAAGTCTATCCCTCCGAACAGGGAATATGTCTCAATCGTAATGGGCTGCTGATAATCCGCCTGGGTCAAGTCAACCGATACGCTGCCGAAAATTGCGGAAAAGCGTCCGCCTGAGAGCCGCTTACAGTCGCTGCGTACGCCCTCACTGCTGAAAATTGCGAACCGCGTCGGCATTTCTTCGCTTGTATACGGAACTCTGTCTGCCTTCGTGCCGTCCTGATCGTTTTGCGGCGAAGGCGGCGGCGGAGCGTATTGATAGGGGCTTTCACTGCCGTCGGAATACAAAATGTTTTCCTGCGGCTTTTCTTTACGCGGAAAAATCATACGTACGATCAAAGTGATCCCCAGGGCTACCAATATCATCGCAACTTCAGCTGCCCAGAATTTTCTCCACGAGTCCAAAATAATATCCTGCATATTCATCAGCAGCAGCAACGCCGTGCCGAATGCGGCAGCGTTAATAAATCGCAGACCGTTGGCAAACATGGAGGTCACGGCGACCGCCATAATCGGCAGTGTCCACCATCCGGCAAACCAATATGGCTGCCAGCCGAAAAAGTTGACACCAATGATTACCGCGGCTACGATCATGAGCAGCAGTGCAAGCAGTATCGTACCCAGATGC
>JAVBSB010000108.1:0-2600 GCA_031547365.1 Oscillospiraceae bacterium
AAAAGTGATGTCGTTATCGAAAAAACAGCGTAGCGCCCCAACGCCATACACGCCCAGCTGCCCTCCGCCTTCACATAGCAGCGCCGTCTTCGGGGCGCGCAAGCTTTCCCAGCCAAAATACTTCATCAAGGCAGGTCTTCCTCCGGATCAATTTTGCGATTGCGGAAATAAACAGCAATGTCCGCACAGACCATCACAAGATTCAACGCATAAAACGCCAAAACATAGGTGATTTGGTCGGCAGCTATTTTGGCGGCGATGCCGAAAGCGTATCCGACGGCGATCGCTATTAAGAAAAGCAGGCTCTTGCCCCTTGCGGTGCGTGAACGCCAGGAACGCAAAATAGACATTGGCCACGACAGCCCGAAACAGACAATCATGACGGCTTCAAAAATTTGTGGCATATGGTTACTCCATGCAATAAAAAAGAAAAGCAGGGTTGCCCAAGGCGTCCCTGCTTAGATCGGTAACTTCAGAACCCTTAGCCTGCAACTACTTCCTTGAGGGCTTTGCCCGGCTTAAATACGGGAACCTTCGTTGCCGGCGCAACTAAAGATTCACCGGTTTGGGGGTTGCGTACTTTTTTAGCGGCGCGGTCGCGCACCTCAAAAGAACCGAAGCCTACGAACTGGACCTTTTCTCCCGCAACCAGCGCAGCCTCAATCGCCTTCAACACAGCTGCTGTACATGCCTCGGCCTGCTTCTTCTCAATACCTTCCTGCTCCGCGAGCTTGCTGATAAATTCGCTTTTGTTCATGCTAATTCTCTCCTTTTTTAATTAAGAATGATTTGTTTGTTATATATTAAAGTTGAAAGAGTAGCTCCTTCAAACTATTTTGAGTCCTGTAGCTTTGCTTTCGCTTCCTGCCAAAGCCTGTCCAGCTCCTGCTCTGACGCAGCTTTCATATCAATGCCTTGTGCGGCGGCGCTCTGTTCCACCAGCGCAAACCGCGCATAAAAACGGTCGCTCGTACCTGTAAGCGCTTCCTCAGCATCACAGCCCGGCAGCGCGCGCGCGATGTTGACCGCGCTGAAAAGCACGTCGCCAAGTTCCTCGCAGGCATGTTCCATATCGCCCGCCAGCAGCGCCGCGCGCAGCTCCTCCACCTCGGAAAGCAAATCCAATTCCAAACGGCGCAAACCTGATTCCTCGCGCCAATCAAAGCCCGCTTTCGCGGCTTTTTGCTGTATTTTTTGCGCACGCATCAGCGCGGGTAATTCGCGCGGAATATGCAGCATCGCGTCGGTCGTGCTGTCCTGTCCCTTGCTGCGGCGTTTTATAGCGTCCCAATTTGTCAGCACGTGATCAACGCCCGTGACTTCTGCGTCGCCAAACACATGCGGATGCCGCTCGATTAACTTGCGGCAAATGCCATCGGTCACATTGTCCCAGTCAAAAGCGCCGCGCTCCTGCGCCATTTGCGTGTGCAGCCCTACCTGCAGCAACACATCGCCCAGCTCTTCGCACAGCAGTGAATCGTCGCCCCTGTTGATCGCCTCAATGGCCTCGTAAGTTTCTTCGATAAAGTTCTTTTTAATGCTCCCGTGCGTCTGTTCCGCATCCCAGGGACACCCCCCCGGCGCACGGAGAATCCCGATGATCTGACGCAAATCATCTGTCGAATAATTCGGCTTTGATAACAATGCCTGCAGCTCAGGCGTATTAAGCATTTCACCTAATTCCTTGCTTCATATATTTTAACCTAAAAGACCGTGTTTTGCAAGTACTTTTCCAAGTTTTTTTCCTTTTGGTATGATTTCTAAGTCATCTTCTGTAATTGCGCGGCTCAAAAGCATGGAAATACCATATACCACAACCGCAAAGCCGATTGCGGTGACGATTCCTAACAGAAGAATTAAGCGCTCACTGTCGATAAACCGCGGACCGAGACGCGTTACCAGCGAATTGACCAGCCAGGCAGCACCCGTTGCTAAGATTGAACAGAACAGCGGCTTAACCAGCACCGACTTTATTTTAAGCTTCGTCTTCGACACCTTGAGCAGCATTGTCAGGTTGACGCTGACAATCACGATATAAAACAGCACCGTGCCGATTGTGGCGCCGTTGACGTTGATGTTCGGATTGCTCACCAGGATGGTGTTCGCGGCGATTTTAACCAGCGTACCTGCTATCAATGACTTGACAGGGATGTCCGTACGACCGATGCCCTGCAGCATGCTTATGATCGGCGTAGAAATCGCCATGAGCGCGGTAAATATGCCAAAGACCATCATCATCGGGGCGGCGTGCTGTGCCATGCCGGGGTTTTTCGCCTCATAAAAGAGGGTCATAATTTCTTTAGAAAGCACTGCCATGCCAAAGCCGGCGGGCAGGGATATCATCATGGCGATGCGCAGTACGGTGTTGATGTGTTTTTGTACGGTGTTGTGTTCGCGCAGCGTCCAAGCTGCCGCAATCGCGGGCAACGCAGAAATGCCAAGCGCCGTGATAATTGTGGGAATGAGCGTGCGGAAGTCCAGCGCTGTGTTATACAGCCCCCAGATATAATCAACTTGTTTTTCCGGTTGTGTGCCTGCCAGCTGAAACGTTGCGCCGTAAATGCGGTTAATCACTTCGGGAGCGTTTGCCACAGTGCGTC
>JAVBSB010000076.1:0-3881 GCA_031547365.1 Oscillospiraceae bacterium
CGATTGATCCAATGCGCCGAAAGGTCAGCGGCACGTCGCGGTAAATATCAAACGCGCGAATCAACGCCATTAGCAAAAAGGTGCGTACAATCTGAAACGCATCATAAAGCTTACCCTGCATCCGCGGCAGTTTTTTATGAAACCTTGTATAGAGCGGCTGTAATTCCTGCGATATTAAAATTATTACGCCGTTTGCAAGCCCCCACGCGACGAAGTTCCAGGCAACCCCGTGCCAGATGCCTGTAGCGAACCAGGTGAGCATTGTCGCTGTGTAGACCGGTATGCGGCGCTTTGCTCCTCTTGATTTTAAGCGCGCCGTCAGCTTTTGCAGCGGCTTTGCCACCGAAACGGGATAGAACACATAGTCGCGAAACCAGGTTCCCATCGTAATATGCCAGCGCCGCCAGTACTCAAAAATGTTTTTCGAGCGGTAGGGTGAAAGAAAATTCTCCTCCATCTTCACGCCAAGGCATTCGCCTATCCCTATGGCGATGTCCATCCCGCCGGTAAAGTCGCAAAATAGCGCAGCCGCATAGACCGTCATCGCGAACAGCGCAGAAATACCGCTCATTTCTTTGAGTGCGGGCAGGGTCTGCATCAGGCGGTCGGCAATGACCAGCTTTTTAAAAAAGCCCAGAATAATGCGCTGTGCCCCTGCCTGAAACACATCCCAATCAAATGCATGCGCTGCAAACAGACTTTCGCTGATATTGTCATAACGGCTGATCGGACCCATGAGCACCTGTGGGAAAAATATCGTAAACAAAGCAAGCTTTGCGGGGTTTTTCTGCGCCTGCGTCTGTCCGCGATATACGTCGATGAGATAACCCATGATGCGGAAGGTGTAGAACGAAATGCCCAGCGGCACAAGAAAGCTTATGCCCATTGCGCGCTGTACCAGGTCTGTGCTCAGCACTTTCGTTGCCGCTAAGACGCCAAAGTTCAACGCCATGCAGAAGATGAGCCATATGCGTTGCCGGTGCTTCTGTTTTGCGTTATAGGCTTTTCGTTCCTCTCGTGAAAGCTGCGCGCGGTGCTGCGCAACATAGCTCTTCTGTCTGCGCTGCATTTCGTCGATTTTCCGGGCGATGAGCCATGTGCTGAGCACCGTACATACGACATAACAAAGTCCCTGCCAGCCCGCGCAGGCATAAAAGCCAAAACTGCAAAGCAGCAGCAAGGGCCATTGCGCTTTTTTCGGCAGTAAATAATAGAGCAAAAACAGCCCTGCCAACCCGCCAATAAAAGCAAGCGAAGTGAACTGCAATTACTCGTCCTCCAGCTTTTGGATGAGATTCCATATGGCTTGTGCCGAGTGAAAATACGTCGGATCCCCCATATAACCGGGCGGAATAATGATATCAAATTGTGCTTCGATGGCGGTTACAAGCTCCACCAATTCCATGGAATGCAGCAAAGGACCGTCTACGTTTGCGTCGTAGGTACGAAAATCAATATCAGGGTAAAGTTCGTTCAGAATTTTCAGCAATTCGTTCATGTGTAACGCTCCTTCAGCGCATTGCGGTCAATTTTTCCGTTCGGTGTCAGCGGCAGCTGATCCAGCGGATGGTATACGTTCGGCAGCATATACTGCGGCAGCTTCGTCTTAAGGTATGCATCCAGCGCCGCCCGTGCGATGCTCCCCGAATAGCATAATATAATCTTCTTTTTTATATCGTCAAACAGGCAGCAAGCGGCATGTACGCCCTCTATGCTATGCGCGGCGGATTCGATTTCGCCCAATTCGATGCGATACCCCGCGCGTTTAATTTGATAGTCCTTCCGCGATATA
The DNA here is from genome assembly GCA_031547365.1 of Oscillospiraceae bacterium. Taxonomy (GTDB): domain Bacteria; phylum Bacillota; class Clostridia; order Oscillospirales; family Acutalibacteraceae; genus WRMQ01. Next base: position 1,793 of record JAVBSB010000076.1, read on the forward strand.
AACAGCAGTTCCCCGCTGCTGTTATACTGCGCCAGGTCGCCTGTATGATATATTTTTTCATCATAGCATTGGTTGAGCGGGTTTTGTGTAAAAGCCTGCGCTGTACGTTCCGCGTCGGCATAATAGCCCATCGTGAGGCAGGTTCCGCGTATGCAAATTTCTCCTGTAACGCCCGCCTGGCGAATGCGCTGATTCTGGTCGTCCAGCAAAAATACATCGGTATTCACAAAAGGCCGCCCGATTGGTATTTTGTCTCCTTCGGCGTAAACAACAATCCGTGGCAGTTCGTAGTAGCAGCTCATGCCCGTTGCTTCCGTCGGACCGTAGAGGTTAAAAAAACGAGCATTCGGGCAAGCGTTTCGCCACACATTCAGCTGCTTAATCGGGAATACCTCGCTTCCGAACGCAATGGTGTGCAAATATTGCGGCCGTAGCTCGTCCAATATTCGCAGCGCAGCCACCATTGTGAACGCCGAAGCCACCCAGCAGACTGTGTTTACACGCTTTTCGTTGAGGTATTCTATGAGCTTGAGCGGAAAAGAAAAATACTGCCTTGGAATAAACCAGGTCGTTGCTCCGTATTTCAGCGTCGAATACAGCTCTTTCAGGCAGGCATCGACATACAGCGGCGCCTGGTTGCCGAAGACCGTGTCCTCGCTGAAATGCAGCGCCTCTGACAGGCTTTCAACGTAGTCTATCACCGAGCGGTGGCACGCGGCTACCCCCTTCGGCTTGCCGGTGGAGCCGGAGGTGAACACCACGTATATCAGGTCGGTATCAATCGCTTGCGCACGGATGTCCGCAAGCGCCGCAAGGTTTGCCTTTGTCTGCAGGAGCGTATCATAGTCCAGCGCAGCGCCTTTAAAATCAAGGCTTTGCAGCGCTTCCCGCGTTACCTTATCATAAATCACCGCGCGCGGCTGCAATTGATCGAATATCAGCTCGATGCGGTGGCGCGGCATCTCCCTGTCAATCGGGACATAAAAACATCCGGCGCGCAGTACGCCGAAAAACGCAGATACCGCAGCCGGTTCTTTTTGCATAAAAACCACCACGGGCTCGTTGTATAACCCGCGGTCGAAAAGCGCAGTACCAATGACCTGAGAACATTGATTGAGTTGACTAAAGCACATCTGCTGCGCGTCACTGCAAAACGCCTTTTTATCCGGCAGGCGCAGGGCGATTTCATCCAGGTATTCTAATACATTAATGTGCCGCATGGGGGCTCCTTTGTTTTTCGTAATCATGCTGCTTTCAGCAAAGCTTCGCTCAGTACGCGCATGGGATCGATGTAGTTTGCGGACAATCCTGCTTGTGCGAACAAAGAAAGCTCCGTACAGCCTAAAATAATTTTTTGCGCGCCCTGCTCTATCAGCGGCGCAGCGATTGCTTCCAATACAATTTTATCAGGCATCTTTCCTGCTTTGATGCCGTAGATTACGTCCATCAACACCTGCCGTGGCTCCTGCGCAGGCAATAGGGGCTTGACTCCCGCCTGATCCAAAATTGCCGCGAACGCGCCTGAGATATAGCTGCCCTGCGTCGAAAGCAATGCCGCCTTCGTAATACCCTCGCGCTGCAATGCCTGCGCCGTCAGCTCCAGCATATTCAGTACAGGCACCTGCGCGGCAGCCTGCATCTCCGCGTAAAAATGATGCGCGGTTACGCAGGGGACTGCGATTGTGCGCGCGCCCATGCGTTCCAGCAGGCGTATGCCTTCTTGCAGCGCGGGCAAGGGAGATGCCTTGCTTGCGCCGACAAGAAAAGCCGTGCGGTCGGGGATGGAGGCCTTGCTGTAGAGCAGAATATCCGGGTGCTCCTGATCTTGCCGGGCGGAGCAAAGACGAATGAGCATATCGTAAAAATAACAGCTTGCGGCAGGACCTAAGCCGCCCAATACGCCGAGCGTGTGCATATCCGTCCTCCGGTCAGCAGAATTATGCGTTTGGTCAGGGTACAATTGTTACGCCTTCGGGCAAAATCGCAGGGTCATAGTCATAAAAATCCAGCTGATTTGTGGCTTTACAAAAAGCTTGTGCCTGGCTTTCGGTCATCATAAATCCACTGTGCGCGCGCAGGTCGTTGCGTT
>JAVBSB010000159.1:0-6467 GCA_031547365.1 Oscillospiraceae bacterium
TACCTTTGTCAGTATTGTTATTTTGCGGTTCATTATACATTGCATTTTCCAATCTTCTCATATTGCTAAGTGCCGCCGGGTCTGTTATGCTGTGTTTGGAGGTGTTTTCAATGGAATTAAAGCAGAAAATCGAGCTAAAACCCGAGACAAAGCAGCTATTAAAATTAGCGGCAATCGTTCTGGTCATAAGCTATGTCGTATCAATGCTGTTATACCACACCGCAGGCGTCGCGGTGGACTATCAGCTGGCGATGGCGCTTTCTGAGCGGCTTGCGATGGGTATTCGCACAGGCTTCGGACTGCTGTGTATCGGCTTCCTAATCCTGGAATGCAAATAAGCCTTGACTTTTGCGCTTTATTGTGCTAGGATATTATTGGAATATTTTATAATATTTTATTATGTCGCTAAATTGTATGGAGTAAAATTTTATGGGTCAGAATCTATTCAACGACTTGGGATTGGCAGAGCTCTTAAATGACGATGCCAATCTCTTTGACGTTGAGGATATTCTTGACAGCGTCAATGTGCCGCTGATCAATCCCTGGGATTTTTCCGCCCGCGCAGACGAACCGCCTCCCCTCCCGACCAAAAGAAGGTCTCGCTTACGCAGCGCAATTGCTATGATTGTAAATATTGTGATCTATGCCGTTTGTATTGCGGTGATTGCGATGTCAGTCATACTAAAATTCAGCGGAGACAATGACTCCATCTTCGGGTATCATATTTATAATGTCGAAACCGGTTCCATGACCCCCACCGTGCAGCCTGACGGCACAACGCCAAAGGGCGGATTCCGTAAAAACGACGCCATCATCGTTAAAAACGCCGCGGCGGAGGAAGTCATAGCCGGCGATATCATCACCTTTTGGACCAGCGAGCTGCGTCTGGGCGAAACCGTTACGCACCGCGTAATTGAAGTACAAAACAACGGCGGCAGCGAAATTTTCTTCCGCACAAAGGGCGACCATAACAGCGCCGAGGATCCTTGGCTGACCCCCGGCGACCATTTGGTTGGGATCAAGGTGCTCTCGTTGCCGAAGGTCGGCGGCATTCTGATCAAAGCCAAAGCGCACCCCGTTATCACAATCGGCATCAGCGGAAGTGTGATGGTCGCTGTGTTTGCTCTGTTCTTTGTATTTTCCCGCCACAGCGCCAGAAAAGACAGCTTTAAATAAAACTTAATATAACGACTAGAAATTGCTTGCACTTTTTTGCGTGATCCGTTATAATAAACAGGATCACCGCATAAAGGTGCTTTATTTTTGGTATTGTATTCCGGCATAATCCGGGAAGGAGAAATTTTCATGAAGCGTGGAATCAAAATCATAGCAATCGTTCTTATGGTAGGCGTACTCGCGGCGGCGCTGCCGCTGCAGGGGCTGGCTGCCGCTTACGGCACAGTCTGCGACGCGGGAGAAATCTTTGCGCGCGAAATCAAAGCAGGCTTAAAAAACGGCGCAAGCGACGACCAGATTAAAGATGGCTTTGCCGGCGCATTGGGGCATGTGGTAAACGTCATCGCGGAAGGCGCGTTCAACGTCATTGCGGCGGGGCTCACTCTTATAGACAGAAGTGTGCCCAACATCAAGGACTATAAAAGCGAAAACGTACCCGCAGGCACAAAAGAATGGCTATCTGAACCTGCTGCCGACGCGAAATGGCGTATGGGCTACAGCAGGCAGCTTCTGACGCCCGCCGACTTTGGAAAAAAAGTTTACTACAAAGGCGGCTCAGGCGGCGCGCCCTGGGGCATGGGGCTGAAAATGACAGAAAAATATGATGACCTTTATGTGCGGACCGTGGCGATGGACGACGGGCGCGGCAAGGTAATTTTCACTGCGATAGACTGCGTAGGCATCTCCAACGCGGATGTGCGGAAGCTGCGCGCGGCAATGGCTGACTATGCAAAGGAAAACAACATCATCAGCATCAACATAGGCGCGACGCATACGCACAGCGCCATTGATACGCAGGGCGTTTGGGGCTTAATCGGGCAACTGCGCGATAACTTTTTCGGCTCGCTCTGGAGCATACTCACCAAGGGCTTTAAGTCAGTGTCGGGCATAGACCAGGATTATATGAAGTGGCTGACAGAGCAGACTGTCAAGAGCGTCAAGCAAGCGGTGGACGGCATGGAAGAAGGCACGCTTTATTATGCCAAAGCAAGCACGCTGGACGAGAACGGCAACTCAAGCTTTTTTTCCCAGCGCAACGACGATTCGCTCAAATTGATCGATGAAATTTATCGTTTGACCTTCAAGCCAGCTCGTACGGGCGCGAAGCCTATCATGATTACGAACTTTGGCGTACACTCCGAAACCATAGGTGTCATCGACGAGGAAAAGACGATGTCCGCCGACTTTGTTCCATACATGGAAAAAGTCGTGAACGACGCCGGCTTTGACTTTATTTTCTTGCAGGGCGCAATCGGTGAGATGGTCATGCCCAACAGAGGCCCTGCGTTAGAAGGCCATGAAAACCTGGCAAGAATCGACGAATGCAGGCTGTATGGCGAGGCGCTGGGCAAATTCGCCGTTGCTATGACAGGCGACGAAGCGCTGCCCGCTCTGCTCAACATCAAGCACAAGGAGGTGCTCTACTCCTCCGACAACTCGATTGTGCGTGTGTTCAGCCACTTTGCGGCAACGACCAACGAAATTTATTGGGATAAATCCAAGCCGCTCAATATTACTTATGTCACAGAAGTCGGCTATCTGCAAATCGGCGGCAAGGTCAGCGTGTTCCTTTCCCCCGGCGAAACCGCGCCGGAAATCATACTCGGCGGGCAATCCATGGAGGCAGCAACCTCCTTCCGCCGCGAAGACTTTCCCTATAAGCCTTTAAAAGACCTTATCCCGGGCGACCTGTTGGTGTTCGACTTAATGAACGATGCCGCAGGCTACATCACACCCGACAGCGACTATGGTTTGATCGCAGCGAAATACCGCGACGGCAAGATGGTATTCGGTACGGTAGATATCATGTTCTCGATGGGTCACGACAGCGCGTCAGAGCTGGTCAAAGCGTTTTTGGAGCTGGCAGACAAGCCCGAGTAAATTTAGCAAGAACATAAGATTGATATAAGGAGGATGACCAATGATCGGTACTGTTTTCTATCCGCTTTCACGCGTGATCACCGCAATTTGTGTATTCTTCTCTACGCTGTTCGGCGGCGGAGGGCTGGCTGCGGCTGTTACAACGGCACCTCCGAGCCTGAAGCCCCTGATGTACCCCGCCTGGGTACACCAGCACTGGGTATGGGAAAACGAAAGCACGCAGGACTCCGCCATGGAGTTCGTACAGGGGTTCCTGGACCACGATATCCCTGTCGGCGTCAACATCATCGACCGACCATGGGCAACCGCCTGTAATACCTATGTCGCAGATAAAGAGCTGTTCCCCGACATGCAGGCTTATATCGATTGGTGCCATGAGAAAAACATTAAGGTAACGGTATGGGCAGCCTCAAACATAGACGAAGACGCCGAAATCTTTCAGGAGGGCAAGGACAAGGGCTATTATCTCAGCAACGGAAAAACCGTAAAGTGGTGGGGCGGCAAGGGCGCGTTCCTCGACTACACGAATCCGGACGCGGTTGCGTGGTGGCACAGCCAAATGGATAAGATCATCGACATGGGTGTTGACGGCTGGAAGGTTGACGGCGTTGACCCCTATGTCATGCTGTTGATGCCGGCTTACGGAAAGGGCGGCTACATCTCCTGGTCAGCATATAAAAAGCAGCTTTACAGCGATTTTTATAACTACAGCATCAGTAAAAACCCGAATATGGCCACGATGGCACGCCCGTCAGACGACGTAATCGGCTTGGGCATTCCGTTGACGTTTATGCCGCGTGAAGTCAACTTTTCCGGCTGGGTCGGCGACCGCGACAACACTTGGTTTGGTTTGCGCGGCGCGCTGAACGGCATGTTTAGCTCCTCGCTGTTCAACTATGTCAGCTATGGCTCTGATATAGGCGGATTTCGCAATAAAGGCGAAAAAGACAAAGAGCTGTTCATTCGCTGGGCACAAATGGGCGCGCTTAGTCCCATTATGGAAAACGGCGGCGGCGGCGAGCACAGACCCTGGAAATACGATGAAGAGACCGTCAACCTCTACCGGGAAGCCGTTAAGCTGCATTATAAGCTGATCCCTTATATCACCAGCCAGGTGGCATATTCCTTCGAGCTTAACAAGCCCACCATGCGCCCGCAATTGGGTATCTATGAATACCTGCTGGGCGACGATATCTTTGTCGCACCGCTGTATCAAGCAGGAAATGAACGCACAATCACCTTCCCCAAGGGCGAATGGATTTATTTTTACGACGAAACGAAGGTCTACAGCGGCATTAAAAAACTTAGTTTCCCGCTCAATGAATATCCAATGTTCATCCGCAAAGGTGCCATCATTCCTATAGGACCGGAGGATTTGGACCCCAACGGAACCACGACGGTTGCGATCTATCCAGAAGACGGCACCAAGCAGTTCGGCCTTTATGAGCAGGACAAAAACGGCTCGATGCTTTCCTACACAAAAAACGGCGCCAAGCTGACCATCAGCTCCGGCGCAAGCGACCGCAAGCTGCTATTTCGCGTTTATGGCGCAGCTGAACCGACCAGCGTAACCCTCGGCAGCACAGCCCTGACCGCAGCCGCTTCTCTTGCTGCGCTGGAGGCTGCAAGCTCCGGTTACTTTATGCAAAACGGCGTCCTGTGGATTGCCGCGCAGGACACAAGCGCAGGCGTAGAAATCGTGGTGGAATAGCACAGAAAGCATAGGCAGAAAGAAGCAGGTAAATTTTTCGTAAAAAAAGCTTGCTTTTTTCTGCCGCATCGGTTATAATACTATCCGATGACGGACGTTTAGCTCAGCTGGTAGAGCTTCCGCTTGACGTGCGGAAGGTCGGGGATTCGAGTTCCTCAACGTCCACCAGTTTCCCGGACAAGCCAATGCTTGTCCGGGTTAATTGCATATCCAAAACTCCGGCTGTGCCGGGGAGTCAACGTTTTCAGCAACATTGCAAAAAACTACTTTTGAAGTAAAACAGAGTTGTGGTCTGTCAACTGTAAGAAAAAAATCAAAAGAATGGCGTGCCGCTGAAGCTGATATTGATGTATGTTTTCGACAGGCGGGCGTGAACATCCTTTGCTGATCCACGAACGTCACGGTAACCTGAAATACAAGTACGGAAACCGGGAGTTTTGGTGTAGGGGATATTATGTGGATACGACCGGCAAGAGTACGCAGAGGATTGCGGCATACATACAAAACCAATTGCAGGAGGACCAAGTATCGGATCAGATCAGGCTGAAGGAATTCAATGACCCGTTTACGGGTCGCCAGTAACAATCCTCTCGCAGGCGGCAGACCGCAGAAAGCGCCTTGAGGTGCCGCTAGCACCAAAGGGCTACGCCCGCATAAGAAAATCTACCGGCTTTGCCGGTAGATTTTTATGCCATTCTTGCATTTATCCGGATAAATTTAATTGAAAATATCAAGCCCGATACGCTCTTGACCTGTTTCTGTGCTATAATAGATTCACAGAAAGGGAATGACCACCATGAAACTGGATCGTATACTGGGCATCCTCACCGTGCTGCTGCAAAGCGAGCGCGTGACCGCGTCTGCTCTGGCGAAAAAATTCGAAGTGAGGCGGGCTGTTCGCAGTACCGGATCCATGGCGCGTTTAGCCAATTTTCAATTGAAGGTTGGTGTTAATGTGCAAAAACAAATCGAAGCCATGCATTATTTGTCATTGTGATTGTGGAAATAGTTCTTGCAAGAGGCCATGCCGTTTGGTATAATGGGCTTATTCAAAGCATTTGTTGCGGTATTATATTAATTTCTTTTCAAATGATAGACCATTCCGCTCCTTTTGTCGTCTTATATTATGGAAGGGATGGTGATACAGATGCTTGAGCGGCTTATTCGGGCAGCCCTTGCGAATAGCGCACAGCTGCGGCAATTCCCGCAAGAAGGGAAACAGCAGTCGGCTGCTGTTTGGCTGTGGCCTTTGGCAAAGGCCAAGCAAGAAAAATAAGGGCAGGTGCAAAAATGAAAGCAATGAATGAAAGCAGAATAGCAGCCCTTGCCAGGCAGGCGGCCAACGGCGACGAAGACGCCTTTGAGCAGCTGTATGTTTTAACGCGGGATCGCGCCTATTTTGTCGCATATTCCATCACGCACCACGAGCAGGATGCCCTTGATATCCTCCAGGACAGTTATCTGAAGGCATGGCAGAAGATCGGCGAGCTGGAAAACCCCGCAGCTGTCGGCGCATGGCTGCGCCAAATCATAGGCAATACAGCGAAGGATTTCGTAAAAAAGCGTCGTCCGCTGCTATTCGAACCACGGGAAGGTGACGATGACCCCCTCACGCAGCTTCCCGAGGAAACCGCCGAGTATACGCCTGATGCGGTCATGGACACCGCCGAAACCAAGCGGCTTATTATGGAACTCATAG
>JAVBSB010000007.1:0-3596 GCA_031547365.1 Oscillospiraceae bacterium
AGGAACTGGACGCGATGCAATGCCGAGGGGTGTTCATCATGAGCTGCCACAACCATTCGGGCATCGATACGCTGGGCTACTGGGGACCTCTGCCGCTGACCGGCCGCAACGCAAAGTATATGTCCATTGTACACGAGGGTATCCGTAAAGTACTACGAGAAGCGTTTGCCGCGCGCAAAGACGGCGATTTGTACCACGGGACAATCGAAGCGCCGGATGTGCTGCGCGACACCCGCCCGCCCGAAGTTTATTCAAAGACGCTGACCCGCCTGCGCTTTGCGCCGCGCGATAGCTCGAAAGAAATTTGGATGCTTAACCTGGGCACACACTGCGAATCGATGTTAGGGGCGAACAGCCTGGTCAGCTCGGATTTTCCGGGGTTCCTGCGCAGGCGCATCAGCAAAGTTAACGGCGCGGAGGCGGTTTTCTTTATCGGCTGTGAGGGCGGATTGATCCGACCGAAGGAGCTTTCAAAAAACAACATTGAATCCACACAGATGTGCGGCGAATTGATCGCAGACGCAGCGATGGCGATATCGAACGACCGCAAGCTGCCCGCCATACTCAACTTTTTGCGGCAGCCATATTATTCCGAATCAGAAAACATTATGCTTCTCACCGCGGTGAAAATTGGCGTCATTAAAACTGAGAGAAAAGTTGCATACGGCAACGGATCCATGGGCTACAGCATACGCACAGAAATGACCTATATGAACCTTGGCGGACTCGAAATGCTGTTTCTGCCCTGTGAATTGTTTCCCGAATTGGCTTACGGCGGGTATCTCAGCGCGGAAGAAAGCGCAACCGGTCTTGGTCCGGAGGTAAATCCCGCGCCGCTTTGCGAAATCGCAGGCAACCCCGACCTGCTGCTGTTTAACCTCTGCAACGACATGACGGGGTATGTTGTGCCGCCGAATGACTGGATACTCAACGAAAAGCACCCCTATATCGACGGCGGAAAGGACAAAACCGGACGCAACCACTACGAAGAAACCAACTCGCTGGGACCGAAAACGGCGCAGATCATCGCGGACACGTTCAAGGGTATTATGGAGACCGTACGGAATGCATGAAAAAGCGCATATAACGAGCGACATTTCAAGTTGTTTTGCAAGGGCTTGCATAGAAATATTAAAGGAGAATATCGAATGAAGAAACTAATCTGTTTGTTTTTGGGGCTTGCAACGCTGCTCTCGCTGGCTGCCTGTTCCACGCAGATCGACATCGGTCAAACCACCAACCCCACAGTTGTAGCGCCGAGCACCATCAACGACCTTGACCTCCAGGCGCAGCTGGCAAAGATGAACGCGGATAACATTGACAAGCTGGACGAAGCGGCGCGTAAGCGGCTGGAAGCGGAGCTCGCGGCAAAAGGCGTGCTGCCCAGCGGCGTAACGTTGCCCGCAGGAAACCAGACCGTTAAAGCCCCTTCCACCATGCCCGCCGGTAACCAAGTGAAGGCGAGCGAAGTATATCCGCTGATCAAGTCTGTCTACGACATCTTCCAGACAGGGAAATTCACTTTTAAAGCGCTCGGAACCTCGCCGCTCGGCGGCACATCCATCCCCGCAACGCCGCTTACAATGGTTTTGGACGGCGACAAGAGCGCATTCGAGACCGAAATCGATTGGTCCGCCACAATGAAGGCGCTGGCAGAGGATACCGCAGGTTATAATAAAGCAATCATCAATGGCGCCACCGCGCAGACCATGTTTGGCAAAAAGATGCGCTTTGTCTCCGACGGAAAAGGCTCCTATATCGTGTTTGTTGATAAGAAAACCTATATTTCCGCAGCCGCCATGGCCGGCGAGGACGCAAGCTCTTCCATGAATATGGCAAGCGACTTCGGCGATATCGTCGTCCCGAAAAGCGAACTGCCGAAGGATGTCGCTTCTACCCGAGTAAAAGTGGATGGTAAGGAATATCTCTGCGCAACGCTGGATGACGGGCAAGGCTCAAAAATGCGTTATTATTTTATAGGTAAAGACCTGAAGCGCCTTGAAATTCAGGATAATTCCGGCGAGACTATGATCTTTGAGGTGTTGGAGCTGACAGGCAAAGCGGATGCCTCTGTATTTAAGGTATCAGACTACCGCCAGATGTCGCTGGATCAGCTCACACAATTAGGCAGCAGCATGGGCGCGCTGTTCGGATGAAAACTGCTCTGGTCACAGGCGCTTCCGGCGCAATCGGCGTTGCAATTGCCCGTCGGTTAGAACAGCAGGGCATAAAGGTTTTGCGTCATGGATTCAATCGTGCCGCCGAATTACAAGCCGACCTGCGAAATGAAAAAGAAATTGAGGCGCTCTTCCAAAACACGGAGGAGCGCCTTGGCGGCATTGATATCCTGATCAACAACGCAGGTATTGCGTTGCCGCAGCAGCTGATAACCGACACGACCGCAGCGCAGCTTGACGGCTTGTTTGCGTTGGACGTACGCGGGGTTTTCCTTTGCTGCCGCCGCGCGCTGCCGCATATGATACGCCAAAAATGGGGCAGAATCGTAAATATTTCGTCCATGTGGGGCATTGCGGGCGCAAGCTGTGAAGTTGCGTATTCCGCCGCAAAAGCCGCTGTAATTGGCTTGACAAAGGCTCTTGCGCAGGAGGTTGCGCCCAGCGGAATCACTGTGAACTGCGTCGCGCCCGGCGTGATTGATACCCCGATGAACGGACAACTCTCCCCTGCTGACATGGCACAGCTTGCGCGCGACACCCCCGTCGGTCGCCTTGGCACAGCGGAAGACGTTGCGCACGCTGTTTGCTTTTTCGCAGGGGAAGATACAGGCTTTATCACAGGGCAAACCCTGGTTGTGGACGGCGGATTTATTTCAACAACATAAGGAGCATCGTATGCTGCCGAAGCTAAATTATCAAGAAAGCATTGTTTCGCTGTCGAATTCCATTCGGCGGCACTACGGCTGTAAGGTGTATCACAACACCTTGCCGGCTGTGGATGAGGCGCTGTGCAGCAACCCAAAAAATGTAATTTTGTTGGTGCTGGACGGCTTTGGGCAGGCACAGGTTGAGGCATATCTCAAACCGAAAGCATTCCTGCGCATGCAGAGGAAGCAGAGCATTTCCTCTGTGTTTTTGCCCACGACGGTTGCGGCAATCAGTGCCATCCAGACAGGTCTCACCCCCGCAGAAAGCGGGTGGCTGGGCTGGTGCCAATACTTTGACGAGCTGGACCGTGTGGTTGATATGTTCAGCGGAAGGGACAGCGAACGGGAGAATAATTATTTTCATAATCCGAACCCTGCGCCGACTTTGCTGCCCAAGCATTACATCTGGGACGCTGTCACAGAAAGCGGGCAGGCGCAGGGGCATTGCCTGATGAACTTCGGCAAAGGGCACTACAATGGCTCGCGGGACATGGTGCGCAGGCTGCTGAAGCTCTGCCGCCAGCCAGGAAATCAGTTCGTGTATTGCTACAATAACGAGCCGGATTATACGCTGCATAAATGCGGCAAGTCGCGCAAAAGCCGCCGCAAAGTACGGAATCTAAATCGTGCGTGTGCGCGGCTGACACGGAAAATGCGCAACACTCTGCTGATTGTCACCGCCGACCATGGGCATGCGGATGTACCAGAGCCC